>NZ_JAYGHC010000006.1:0-9155 GCF_034932285.1 Cronbergia sp. UHCC 0137 | reverse complement strand
AGCTTAACCGACAAGTATTGAAATAAGGTGCGTCAGAATCTGGAAGTTACTAAATTTTAGCCTAAATTATTTTGTCTGACGCACCCTACGGACTCAATTCTTTGTTTATTTATTTACTGAAAAAGAGTGCTGTTTAAATACATCCAAGGGTGAACAATTCCAATAATCAATGTGGGAAACAATTAAATTATCAGAGTTGAGACGTAATTCACTCCACCCAGAAATGGAAATGCGGGGTTTCCAAGGTAAAGGAGAATCCCAACTGAGTGTCCATTCACTTTTAATTGTGTCTTCTAATCGTTGAATATTGTGTAATTCCATGTTTATATGAAGAAAGAAAATCTTCATGAAATTAATCATTAATTTGTAAAGTTTAATTCCTCGAAATTTAAAAACAGCATCTTGAAAATAAACGTCTGGTGCGTAAATAGTGTAAGTTTGATTAATCGGAAATCTCTGATAGTCAGATTTAAGAGTTTCGATGATGTCCATAATTTTTAATTAGTAATTAGGCAATAGGTAAACTAAATTTCATCCCAAAGCCGTTCTAATTGTCGTCTCCAAGCAGCGATTACTTGATCTCGAATTTGGGGAGTTTGATCAATTTCTCCTAATAAACCTTCTGCATAAAAGCGTTCTAGGTTTTGCATTGTTGCTGTTAAGGATTGTCCTTGCTGTTTTGCTGCTTGAATTATTTGCCGCAGACGGGTTTCTAAAAGACTGTTGAAGACATCGTTGACACCAGCTTCATATAATGATATGAGTTTAGCGATCGCACTTGCTAAATCTGCACTAACCAAGGTATCACTATTGTGCTGAAATACTCCCCAAATTACCTCATCGTACACAGCATAACGGACTTCTTGGGTTTGATCAAAGTTGGCTTCTAGGAATTGTGTTAAAAACTGTTCGGCTTCTCTGACGGGCATAATCGGGAGTAATACTCGCAGCCAAGTATTATCTTCTGACAGTAGGATCAACAGCCTAAATGTATTATTATCTACCTGCCAAGACCCAGGAGCGATTGTTTGTATAATGTCCGCACTAAATAAATCTGTCAGCGTACCTGCTATTTCTTCGGGGGTCATAATTTTTGGATCAAGTTCTCATATCTAGGGTAACGCTTTTAGGTTTAGTAATTATACATATTTTCAGTTAGCGATCGCAATTCTATTTTTTATAAATTAGAAACACTGAACCAATGGGACCTAAATTTTCTACATAAATTTTATTATTATAATATAATCCCGGAGACATACCCCCATCAAACAAAATTCCTTCTTGAATCCTTCCCAAACAATTATTCCGAGCAATCCCTGTTAAAACATCATCAAACTGGTTTGGTAATAACTCTTTATTAACGGAAGAAAGTTGAATATTAGAATTAGCTTTTAGATCATTTACTAATAGAATAACATAGCCTTGATTTGTGATTGCTGCCATAGAGCGATTAGTTGCACCTTTACAAGCAAATTCTCCTAAAGCTTTGCAAATATCTTTAAATTGGCCTTGTCGATAAAATCTGCCATTACCTCCTACCAAATTGTAATTAAGAATATTATTATTTCTTCTTCCCGTATCAATAGTAGCTCTACGTTGCCTGGGGTTTCCTCCTGATATTCCAAAAGAAGAACGTTTAGTTTTAAATGCTCCTGAATAATCAACTCCACGGGAAACATTTAAACCTTGAGGTTTATCATCAGTTCCTATATAATCGGCATTAATCGCGGCAATTGGTCTTTTTCCTGCTAATTTAGAATTTTGATCAGAAATCATTGAACCAAACTGCTTTGCTATATATTCTTTTCGGAATTTTCCCCTAGAATCTTTAGCATAAATTGGATGAGATAAACCCACATTTACTTTAAAATCTAAAGCTGGTGATTTAGGATTAAAAATGATTACATGATTAATCCCTTGAGCATATCTTTCTCCGCGATTGTTCGTTTTAATAAATTCAATACTAAAATTAGGATTTTTACCTGGACAATTACCAGATGGTTTTGGTGTTGAATTAGCAACCATATCTTCACAACCGAATAGTAAAGCTGCTGTCACTATTCCACTAAATATCATCAATAATTTCTTTGTTTTCATATTAACGTAAGTTGCTATTTAGGGAAATTGTCTGATATGGCTAACGCCACGCTACGCGAACAGGATGTCCAGGATTAAAGGATTTACAGGATGAAGTCAACTTAGGATTAAATCGGCGGTTAAAAACCGCATCTACACAGGCAAAACCCACCTCCGTGGGTTATCAGATCCTCGATTTTTCCTGAGTCCGCGCAGGCGGACTTTGTTTGTGTAGCCGCGACTTCCAGTCGCCGGGGCTGAAGTTGACTTTGATTAAATATCTAAAGTGGTAAAGTGGTGGCGAAACCAAGATCAATTATATAGTAATTCCTAGTCTAATTTTACACCATTTCAGGAATAGAGCGATCGCTAGATATCTTCCCTCTCCCTCAGAGTAGACCGGAAACCATGTAAATTACTGTAAGCTTGGTCTAAAGTCCTATTAAAATGGCAAAATTTAGTAGAGTCCTAAATAAACTTATATTCCCAGCATGACCGCAACTATTCCTAATCTCCCTAGTCTGTACGATCCCTTTACCACTGAAGCTAAGTGGCAAAAATTCTGGGAAGAAAGCCAAGTTTATCAAGCTGACCCCAATCATGGCGGAGAACCTTACTGTGTGGTGATTCCACCTCCAAATGTCACCGGCAGTTTACATATCGGTCACGCCTTTGAAGGTGCTTTAATTGATACTTTTGTCCGCTACCACAGGATGAAAGGACGAAATACTCTGTGGCTACCGGGAACTGACCATGCCAGTATTGCTGTCCAAACAATTCTGGAAAAAGAACTCAAAAAAGAGGGTAAAACTCGCTACGATTTAGGGCGGGAAAAGTTCCTAGAACGGGCTTGGCAGTGGAAAACCGAGTCAGGAGGAACAATAGTCAATCAATTGCGCCGCTTGGGGGTTTCCGTCGATTGGACAAGGGAACGCTTCACCTTAGATGAGGGTTTATCTCAGGCTGTGGTTGAGGCATTTGTCCGGTTGTATGAAGAAAAATTAATTTATCGTGGTGAATATTTAGTTAACTGGTGTCCGGCTTCCCAATCGGCTGTATCTGATGTAGAAGTAGAAAATCAGGAAGTGAATGGAAATCTGTGGCATTTCCGCTATCCCCTCACAGATGGTTCTGGTTTTGTAGATGTGGCGACGACCAGACCGGAAACCATGCTTGGTGATACAGCAGTGGCAGTTAACCCCAAAGACGATCGCTATCAGCACCTAATTGGTAAGACTATCACATTACCAATCATGAATCGAGAAATCCCCATCATTGGCGATGAATTAGTTGATCCTACCTTCGGCACAGGTTGCGTCAAAGTCACACCAGCCCATGATCCCAACGACTTTGAAATGGGTAAGCGTCATGATTTGCCGATGATCAATATCATGCACAAAGACGGCACTTTGAACGAAAACGCGGGTGAATTTCAAGGACAAGACCGCTTTGTAGCCAGAAAGAATGTAGTTGCCCGATTAAAAGCTGATGGTGTATTAATCAAAATAGAAGAATATAAACATACAGTACCTTATAGCGATCGCGGTAAAGTACCCGTTGAACCCCTCCTTTCCACCCAGTGGTTCGTGAAAATCCGTCCCCTCGCTGACAAAAGTTTAGAATTCCTCGACCAGCAAAACTCCCCGGAATTTGTTCCCCAACGTTGGACAAAAGTTTATCGTGATTGGTTGGTAAACTTACGGGACTGGTGTATTTCTCGCCAATTATGGTGGGGACATCAAATCCCCGCTTGGTACGCAGTCAGCGAAACCAATGGAGAAATCACCGACACCACACCCCATTTTGTCGCCAGAACCCAAGCAGAAGCCCTAGAAAAAGCCAAAGCCGAATTTGGGGAAGAAGTTAAATTAGCCCAAGACCCCGACGTATTAGATACCTGGTTTTCTTCAGGAATTTGGCCATTTTCCACATTAGGCTGGCCAGAACAAACCCCCGACTTCCAAACCTACTACCCTACCACCACCTTAGTTACAGGCTTTGACATCATCTTTTTCTGGGTAGCCAGAATGACCATGATGGCCGGTCACTTTACCGAACAAATGCCCTTTAAAACCGTTTATATTCACGGTTTGGTTAGGGATGAAAACAATAAAAAAATGTCAAAATCAGCCAATAATGGGATTGATCCATTATTACTGATAGATAAATATGGGACAGATGCCCTGCGGTACACCTTAGTTAAAGAAGTAGCCGGTGCTGGTCAAGATATCCGTCTAGAATACGATCGCAAAAAAGACGAATCAGCCTCCGTAGAAGCTTCCCGCAACTTTGCCAATAAACTGTGGAATGCTGCCCGGTTTGTAATGATGAATTTAGACGGGCTTTCCCCCGCCCAACTAGGTCAACCACAGCCCACAGAACTCAGTGATAGATGGATACTGTCCCGCTACCATCAAGCCGTTAAAGATACCACCAACAACATCGACAACTACGGCTTAGGAGAAGCAGCTAAAGGACTGTATGAGTTTATTTGGGGCGATTTCTGCGACTGGTATATTGAATTAGTCAAATCGAGATTACAAAAAGAAGCAGACCCCGCATCTCGCAAAGTTGCCCAACAAATTATCGCCTACATTTTAGAAGGGATTTTAAAACTACTCCATCCCTTAATGCCCCACATTACCGAGGAAATTTGGCAAACCCTCACCCAACAACCAGTAGAAAAACCCCAGTTCTTAGCCCTCCAAGCTTACCCTGAAGCGGATGCAAATTTCATCAACCCCGCTTTAGAAGAACAATTTGCCCTGTTAATTAGCACTATCCGCACAATTCGTAACCTCCGGGCAGAAGCGGATATTAAGCAAGGGGCAAAAATCACCGCTAACTTGGAATCTGCCAGCGCAACGGAAAGATCAATTCTGAACGAGGGACAGTCTTACATCAAAGATTTGGCCAAAGTCGAGAATTTAACCGTTACAGGTGAAGAAACCAGCCAAAAATCGACGATTAAATTACCTATCAAAGGTTTAAAGACCATTGGCTTAATTATAGTTGGTGTAATTTCCCTGAGATTAGGCTTCATGCTGGGAAATGCTACTTATCGTATTCCCGTAATTGGTACTTTCTTTGAAACCATTGGCTTGGCTTACGCAACTTGGTATATCACCCGCAACTTACTAACTGTTCAGTCCAGAGAAAAATTATTGAGTCCGTGGTTCAAGTCAACTGATACCCAAAACCTACCCCCAACAGAAACCGAAAATTCCATTGCTGGTGTTGTCGGTACGGTACAAGTAGTAATTCCCTTAACCGGGGTAGTAGATGTGGATGCCCTCCGTGCCAAACTAGAAAAAAGTCTTAGTAAAGTAGAAGCAGAAGCCCAAATTTTAACTGATAGATTAAGCAATGCCAAGTTTGTGGATAAAGCCCCCGCCGATGTGGTACAAGGTGCTAGGGATGCCTTAACAGAAGCACAAACCCAAGCAGAAATTTTGCGCGATCGCCTACACTGTCTCGAAGATTAACACTGACATACTTAAACACAGATGCGATCGTTAATGGTCATGGGTAATATAGCAGGAGTCAGGAGTCAGGAGTCAGAAGTCAGGAGTAAAACCCTGTTGTGAAACGAGTTTCATCAATGGCTTGCGTCAAGCTGGACTTACGCAAAATATCACTCAAACCCTCATTCCTCTGTGTTCTCTGTGCCTCTGTGGTTCGTTCACCATCAAACCCAATTACCCATGACCAAATTTTAAATTGAGAACAAAGCGATCATGCTATATCTAGCCCAGGTATGTAAAAATGAGTTTTTAGAACAGTACCAATTGCGCTTATTAGCACGTCAGGAAGCTGAACACTTATGGACAATTATTTCCGAAGAAGCAGTGATTCTCCTGGGCAAAGGTAGTACAATCAATGATAATTTACTTGTGTTAGTAGATCTTTCTCCCACAGGTGATATTGAAAAAATAGAAGATGCTACCCAATGGGTAATCTATCTAGTGCAAACTTATCTTGCCAGTGGCATTACCCCAGAATTTTTACAGCAAGAAGCACAATTAGCGGAACAATGGCGACAATCTTTAACATTAAAAAGCCAAGACTTAGCCCGTCGTTCCTTAGAATTAGAAGCCCGTCGTGAACAAATTCAAGCCTTAGAAGAAAGTATTCAACGTGATAAAAACGGCTCTGAAAATAATTCCTAGCTAATTCTATCTTATGTCCAGTTATTAGGGGAAACTTCAAGCGATCGCTCTCAATTTTTAGGAAAAATTTACAAGTGCGATCGCTATTAATGAAGCAATGGTAATTTATGAGTAAAATTGATGATCTTACTCGGTTATTCCCAAAAATAATTTTTCGGATTAACAAACCACAGAGGCGCAGAGAGCGCGGAGGAATGAGGGATGGAGAGGTTTTTTATTTAATTGAGTAATTCAAGAGTTAGAACTAGAACAAGAATAAACTAATACCAACTCGCCGAATTAGGGGATATTTTGGCTCATGTTTATTTTAGTCCGGCTGACTGACAAGGAAATAGTTTAATAGTTTTATCTCCACAACCAGCAGCTAAAGTTTTACCATCTGGGCTAAAAGTAACTGAATAGAAAGGTTGATCACCACTGGTAAAATTTGAGATTTCTTGACCTGTATCCACCCGCCATAATTTTACAGTTTTATCTTGACTACCACTCGCTAAAATCTTTTTCTTTGAATGAAAAGCAACTGAACAAACATGATCTGAATGTCCAGTAAGGGTACATATTTCTTCTCCACTTTCCCAGTGCCATAATTTGATAGTTTTATCTTCACTACCACTTGCTAAAATCTTTCCGTCGGGGCTAAATGCTAGAGATTTAATGCCACCAAACCAATCAGAATGCCCTGTTAAAGTATTAACATTCTTTTCAGTTAGATTCCAAATTTTTATTGTTTTATCATTACCGCCACCACCACTTGCTAAAATTTTACCATTTCGACTAAAAGCAACAGACAAAATATTATCGGAATGTCCATGAAATGAGGATATTAGCTTTCCTGTATTCAACGACCAAATTTTAATAATCTTATCTTGACTACCACTTGCTAAAATTCTTCCATCTGGACTAATTGAAACACAGTGAACCTTTCCTTCATGTCCCGTCAGAGTTAAAGTTTGTATTCCTGTTTCAACATCCCACAACTTAATAGTTTTATCATCACTTCCACTCGCTAAAGTTTTACCATCTGGGCTAATAGCTACCGAGTTAACATTTCCATCCCAACCGGACTTTTGATGTCCTGGCAATATGCGAGATTCGTTGGTAGCTAAGTTCCAAATTCTTACAGTTTTATCTTCACTACCACTTGCTAAAATCTTTCCATCTGAACTAAAAATAACAGAAAGAACTTTATTTGAATGTCCTTTGAGGATAGGTATTAAGTTTTCCATGCTTTTGTTTAAATTAAGTTCTGCAATTTAACGAACAAGTAAAATTTCATTTCTGTTAGCAGCACCTAAAACTGGCAAAGAATTTTTGGGTGAGTGGGGTGTGAGAGTAGAAGGAATACTGGTAGATATTTGTAATTTTTCAACTAATTGCTGTAAAAGCTGGTCTTGTTGAGTACGGAAAGCAGAAACACTATTACCACGATTGATAATTGCAAACCAAACCAAACCGCGATCGCGCGTGGGTACAACTCCTGCTAAGGCACTAACAGTATTTAAAGTACCAGTTTTCATCACCGTGGCAATTGGTAAATTTCGAGAATTTAATGTCCCCCGACGATCAAACCCAGAAGTAGGGAATAAATCAGCTAAGGTCAACTGATGAGCCAAAGCTTCCTGATGTAGTGCCATAAACATAGCACAAACTGCCCTTGGAGAAATACGGTTTTCTTGTCCCAATCCAGAACCATTAATTAACTGAATTTCCGATTGGGGAACTCTAGCCAGACGAGCAGCAGTCGATTGAACTACACTTGCTCCTCCCACCGATTGCGCTAACATTTCGGCTATATCATTATTACTATAAACGTTCATTTCCTTGATAATTTGCTTCAAGGGTATAGAACGATGACGAATCAATAAAGTTTGTTGAGAGTAAGCCTGGTCTGCTACTTTAACAGTACCATTAATTAGCACTTGGGGTTTCAGTGTACCCTTGGGCATAATTGAATGTTGGTAAACCACGGAACGATTCCAGGTTTTGTGATTTAAAGCTTGCTTGAGTAATTGACCAGCTAATTGGGGTTGACTCTGAAAATTCATGGCAAAACTGCCCGCAATTACCAGATTACCTTTTACCTGCTTAATACCCATTTTATTCAAAGTATTGCCGAGAGCGATCGCTTCTTCACCGACAAACATCGGATCACCACTTCCAGTAATCACCAAATCACCATGCACTACTCCATTAACTACCGAACCTGTAGCACCCACTAAAGTTTCAAATTGATGGTTTGGACCCCAAGTTTTAAAAGCAGCCAATGACGTTGCTACCTTAGTTAAAGACGCAGCAGACAGAGGAGTTGTACCTTGATGATTAGCAATCAGCATTGGACCCGACTGTAACCAAATTCCCTGCTGTTGAATCAGGTTTTGCGTCACCAACTTAGAACTGAGCAATCCCTTGAGATATTGTTGCACAGTCATAGCTCCAGAGGGATTGGGATCAGGTGCAATAACCAAACCAGGGCTACTTTGCCAAGCTAATGTCTCTAACACATCTAAAGGCTTAATCTGTACCCCAGCCATGTCCAACCACAGTGAAACCAAACCTGAACCAAATAATTCCAGCATCTTTAATTCCTTTATTTTTATTGATAACCGTTATAGCAAGAAAAATATCCGAATGGTAAGGAGTCAGGAGTCAGGAGTCAGGAGTCAGAATATTTCTGAAATCAGGAGTAGACAGAAGTTAGATTCACTCGAAATCATCACATTGGACTTTAAAAGCTTTTTAGGTATATAAAGCTAAAACTGAGATATATCAAGGGTTTGAAGGTAAAAAAAGTGAATTAAGTGCAAGGAATAAGTGTTGAAACTGTTCATTTACCTATCACCTGACCAGATTTAATACTTTTCTTCTCTTCTTCTAATTCTTCATCCTGACTCCTGACTCCTGACTCCTGAC
>NZ_JAYGHC010000005.1:162898-169147 GCF_034932285.1 Cronbergia sp. UHCC 0137 | reverse complement strand
GGGTAATCAGATCACTTGTGTGTACACCGTAGTGTACTGCACAGGGAATAAAAATCTTTGATATTTATTTGGGTAAGGTGATATTGGATAATCAAGAGTATAAAATTCCTGTTTATGCTGGAGATCATTTGACAGAAGTTTTATTGGGTTCCAGGTGGTTAGAATTTTTGCCTTTGGTAGTGAATTTTCAAGCTGGTGTTTTGACCTTGGGATGAATGATTTTTGGGTAATAAATGACGAAGGGAAGAAAAGAACAGAGAATAAAGTAAATCCTAAACCCCATCTAATCAACGATTGAGGTTTTTCTGTTCCATTTCTCAACGAATGAATTTAATTTTGTCCAACTATTTACTAATCTAATCGAGAAGCAATTACAGCATAAAATGGATCTCCTCCGGGTACACCCAACCACTGTAAAAAGTTCGGTGCTATTGATTTATTGATTATTATTTCTGGAGTGGTAAATCCCGGTACTGAGGTGAAGTATCGCTTTACCAATTCAACCCTTCTCTCTTCTGAAGCATCACGCCAAATTTGAATGGCTTTTTGAAAAAACATTCGATTAGAAAAACTGATAATTGCTACACCACCAGGTTTAAGAATGCGATGAATTTCCGAAAATACCGCTTCTGGATATTGGATATACTGGACAGAAACACAGTTGAGAACAGCATCAAAATCTTGATTTGGCAAGGGTAATTGAGGATTTTCGTTGAGATTTTGTACAAAATAATGATCTAAGCGGGGATTGCGTGCTAATTCCTCAGAGTTGAGTCCGTGTCCTTCGATGTGGCTAAATTCTAGTTCTGGGGGGAGATGGGATACCCAACTACTCATCATATCAAAAATGCGTGTATTGGGTTGAAGTTTTTGACGATACAAGTCTGTTAGTTGTTGAATAAATCCTTCATCGACATGGGTGACAAAACGTGGTGAGTAATAAAATAGTTTGTCGTCTGAGTCATCTAATTTTAGGCGTTGACTGGGATTCAGTACCATAAAGACCCTTTTTTTAGTAGGTTTAAAATATTTTTAGGGGATTTTAGACATTTTGGTTGATATTTGTTTATATTAACCTAAATTGTGATGAGTGTGTTTTGCCAATGGGAGCGATCGCTATTTTAGAAATTATCAAACTACGTTTATTTGTTACAATATCTGGTATGGTTACTAAAATGTTAAATTACAATTATGGTTTTTAATCGGAGTGAATATTACATTTCACCGGAAGAATATCTAGAACGTGAAAAACTCAGCGAAATTAAACATGAATATATTGATGGTGAAGTTTACGCAATGGCAGGAGCTAGTGATACTCATGTTACCATATCAGGTAATTTTTATATTCTAGTTCATAGTCATCTTAGGGGTAATGCTTGTCGTGTATACATGGCAGATATGAAGGTAGAAGTTGAAAAAGTCAACCGTTATTTTTATCCTGATTTGTTGGTGACTTGTGATGATAGAGATAGAGAATTTGAATATTTTAAGAAATATCCTTGTTTAATTGTAGAAGTTTTATCTAAATCGACAGAAGGTTATGATCGAGGTAAGAAGTTCGCTGATTATCGGAAATTAGATACTCTACAAGAATATGTGTTGGTTTCACCAGAAGAAATCAATGTAGAATGTTTTAGGCGTGATGAGGCAGGAAATTGGGTACTTTATAGTTATGAAAAAGATGATGAAGTGCATTTAACTAGCATTGATTTCCACTGTCCAATTAAGGCTTTATATGAAGATGTAAATTTGCCGGATATTAGGAACTCTTAACAAGGTTGGACGTTTTTTGGTATATAGCTTTTATATGAAAAATACTGTTTTGTTGTTCAATGTTTGCTGGAAAGATTTTGAAGTAATATCTCAACAGTATGAATTTGACTAGAACTAAATGCTGCTTGTTTAAGATGGCTTAAAAAAGAGCGATCGCGATAGCGGGAATCTAAGTTAATCGCTTTAGTGTAAACTTGTTTAGCAGTAGGTTTTTCACCCAAATCCCAGTGAGCGATCGCCCTAGCAACTAAAGGGTGAGGATTCCTCGGTTCTAAAGCTACAGCACGGTTGGCGCAAGTAATCGCTAAATTATAAATTTTCAGGCGATGTAATGCTAAACTCAAGTTATAGTAAGCAATTTCGTTATCTGGCTTGAGAATTGCTGCCCAAGTATGAACTATCACCGCAGATGGTAAATTTCCTTCAACTAAATAAACAATTCCTAAAGCATTGTAAGCAGGGACAAATAGCGGCTTTTTGACTATAGCTTGCCATAAAGATATAGCTGCTTCTTTTTCTTTATTTGCTAAATGCAAAGTCCAACCTAAATTAACTCGTCCTTGAATATTGTCTGGTTCAAGTTCTACAGATTTTTGCATCGCTGCAATTGCCTGAGAATATCTGCCTTGTTGACGATAAGAAAGTCCTAATATTCGATATTCTCCGGCTGTAGTCGCAGCACTTACCAATTCGGGAGTCAAGGCAAAATTTAATAATAAACAAGTACAAACAATCTGAATTATTTTAAACATCAATCATTCATCCTTAATTAAAGTGTAAAATATACATAACAGGGAATAAGAGAAAAATTAGTCCCGAATATCAAGAGTAAAAACCCCTGAATTTATTTATGATTAAACTCGACCAGTTTTTAAAGTTAGTGGGTGTAGCTTCAACGGGAGGTCAAGCCAAACTAATGATCTTGGATGGTGATGTCAAAGTCAATGATATAGTTGAAACCCGCCGGGGAAAAAAATTAGTATCAGAGGATAAAGTAACCGTAGGAGGACAAACTTTCAATGTTGGAGATGTCATATAGCAGGAGTCAGGAGTCAGGAGTCAGGAGGAAGAATACTCTTGAATCTGGTCAAATGATAGGTTTTTCTGTTTCCTGTTCCCTCTTTCAACCAATGAATTTAATTTTGTCCGACTACTTAATCAAAATATCCCCACAACCGGTTAATAACCTGACAAAATCTTTGCCATAGCCACTACCATTTGTGGGGACGTTATGATCAAATTAGGAATTTTATCGTGATTGAGTGCTAATTTTTAGTTCAACCAAAACCAACACAGGCTTTAAATCAAGACATCGCTTGAATGATGTAATCAAAGTAAGGCGCTGCTTGGGAGGCATCTTCAGCACTCAACAAATCCAAAGAAGCTTGCTTTAAGGAAGTAATAGCTTCCACCATTCCAGGAACAGGAACGCCCAGAGAGTTGTACATTTCTCGCACACCAATCAAACCAATTTTTTCAATTGGGTCTTTGTCGCCAGCAAGTACACCGTAAGTAATCAGGCGTAAATACCAGCCAAAATCACGGATACATAAAGCTCTTTGCTTCTCTCCGTAAGCATTACCACCAGGGGCGATAAAGTCAGGGCGCTTTTGCCAAAGTTTTTTGGTTGCTTCCTGAACAATCTTTTTCTCGTTTTCGGCGAGGGTAGCGACGATTCTTGTCCGTTGTGCGCCGGTTTGCAAAAACTCTTTGATGTTTTTAAGTTCGCCACTGCTAGGGTAACGCAGTTCGTCGTCGGCTTTGAGAATAACTTGGCTAATTACAGTCATGATTTTAGCAATCACGCAAAAGAAGGATTATATGTTAGTTTAACCAGTCTGAGGTACACATTTCGCAATTAAAAATTAAGAATTAAAAATTAAAAAAGCTGATTAAATAGGCTTTACGGCGATTGTAAAGCACACAAGGGTATGAGCAGGGTGAGGAGCATCGGATAGATGGGTGAGGGATGACGGGGATGAGGGGGATGAGGGACATAGGATAGATTGGGGAGATGGGGGAAAATAATTTATTACCTTATTCCCTCAATTTATAAATTACCAATGACTAATGACTAATGACTAATACAACTTGGCAACAGGGTGAAGTAATTGAACTCGAAATTTCTGATTTGAGTGATACTGGCGATGGTGTAGGACGCTTTGATCAACGTGTAGTCTTTGTTCCAGATACCGTAGTGGGCGATCGCGCTCTTGTCCAACTCCTATACGTCAAGCCTAAATACGCCCACGGTAAGCTAAAGGAACTACTACAGCGATCGCCACAACGTATCCGACCTAGTTGCATTGTGGCTGATAAATGTGGCGGTTGTGAGTGGCAACATATTAATTATGACTACCAGCTAACGGCCAAGCAGAATCAAGTCATCCAAGCTTTAGAACGCATTGGCGGTTTTGTCTCTCCACCAGTAGATCCCATATTAGGCGCAACTTCACCCCTGGGTTATCGCAATAAAGCTACCTATCCTCTTGGTGTCTCCGCGACAGGTCAGGTACAAGCAGGTTATTACCAAAAAGGTAGTCATCAACTAATTAACTTAAATCAATGTCCAGTCCAAGATACCCGCTTAAATCCTCTGTTAACCCAAGTCAAGCAAGATATCCAAAAACACGGTTGGTCAATTTATCATGAACAGCGTCACCAAGGACAACTTCGCCATCTGGGTTTACGCATTGGTAGACGCACAGGAGAAATGTTGTTGACATTGGTGGTTAAAAATTGGAACTTACCAGGGATTGAAACCCAAGCACAGGAGTGGTTACAGCGTTATCCTCAATTAGTGGGAGTCTCACTTAATTTGAATAGCGATCGCACAAACGCCATATTCGGTTCACAAACTCGTTGTCTAGCTGGAGTTCCCTATCTGCGAGAACAATTCGCTGGATTAGAATTTCACATCGGACCCGATACCTTTTTCCAAATCAACACAGAAACAGCAGAAACACTACTACAGGTGATTAAGTCAGAGCTAAATCTTCAAGGCCATGAGACCCTCGTCGATGCCTATTGCGGTATTGGCACTTTAACCTTACCCCTAGCAAAACAAGCACGGCAAGTAACAGGTTTAGAAGTACAGCCAGCAGCAGTAGAACAGGCCATTGTCAATGCCCAACTCAATGGAATTAATAACGTTACATTCCAAGTAGGAGCAGTAGAAAAAATTCTGCCAAATTTGGGGATTATACCAGATATCGTAATACTTGATCCGCCCCGAAAAGGTTGTGAGCCTAATGTCATCAAATCTTTACTTGACCTGAAACCTTCTCGAATAGTTTACGTCAGTTGTAAAATAGCTACTCTCGCCCGCGACCTCAAACTACTCTGTGAAGCCGGGATCTATTCAGTTACAAGGGTGCAGCCAGCCGATTTCTTTCCTCAAACTGCTCACGTAGAAGCAGTAGCCTTTCTTTCATCATCCCATCTAGAGTAAGTTTGTCAATTCTTCACAAAAACTCAAGCTAAAAATTTGTAGTTGAGTGTCTAGTAATAATGCTAGAATATAGTCAAGTCAAAAATAGAAACTCACTTTCCTTTAAAAAAAATTAACCTGGCATGAACTATTAACAAGGGCAATCACGTTGCTAGAATTACAAATTGGCCATTAACTATTATTATTCATAGTTATTCAAATAAAACAGCCAATTTTAAGTTCCTAACTGCATCAGCAGTTTGATTTCAGCCGATTTTTAATCAAGCAATGCTCAATTATGTTTAAGTTGATGCTTTTCAAGATTTTTTTAATTTAGTTTTACAGACGCAAGTTTGAAAGCAACATGATCACCTTAATTGTTCTTTATCAGGGTGCCTGTAAAAGCAAACTGATGTCTAGCTAACTAAAGCTACGGGGTTTCTCTTGTGATTACCATTTCTCTCCGTCCAGTTGGACGTTATTGGGGTACAATTAGCTTTGCCTCAACTCTATATCTTTGTCCAATCTTAGATTTATTATTGGCAGAGATTCCCGCAAAATTGCAAGCGGAACTGAGACTAGGACTTCAAGAAGCTCTAGTCAATGCAGCTAAACATGGCAACAATCTTGATCCTAGTAAACAAGTAGTAGTTCGTTTTTCCCTCATAGATAATCAATATTGGTGGATCATATCAGACCAAGGTAGTGGTTTCACGCCCTCTTGTAGTTGTCATAGTGATCCCACAGAATATTTACCACCCGATGAATCTGAAAATGGTCGCGGTATGACCCTGCTGCATCAAATTTTTGATCAAGTAGAGTGGAATCGCAAAGGCACAGAATTAAGACTTTGTAAGCAACTAGAAAGCAGACGGTTACTCTCTTTACGGAGGTAATGGTGATGGGTAATGGGTGATGGGTGATGCGTGATTGGTAATAAAAGATTTATTCCTCCCCTGCCTCCTGCCTCCTGCCTCCTGCCTCCTGCCTCCTGCCTCCTGCCTCCTGCCCCCTGCCCCTGCCCCCTGCCCCCCCCCCCCCCCCCC
>NZ_JAYGHC010000005.1:123811-162873 GCF_034932285.1 Cronbergia sp. UHCC 0137 | reverse complement strand
CCTGCCTCCTGCCTCCTGCCTCCTGCCTCCTGCCTCCTGCCCCCTGCCCCCTGCCCCCTGCCCCCTGCCCCCTGCCCCCTGCCCTCCTATTCCTGATTGTGTTAAAAATCTTGAGATTTTCGGAAATGAGGCTGAGTTTTGCAGTAAGCTCGTTTTGAATTGTCGTGTAACCTAACAGGAAATTTGTTATGTCAAGTTCATTCTTGCCTTCTATTTTGGCTTATTCTTCATTCTTGCCCTCAATCTTCGTTCCTCTAACTGGTCTAGTTGTACCAGCAGCAACCTTCGCGTTTTTATTTTTATATATTGAACGCGATGATATTGCCTAATTTATAGGTAATCGGTAATAGGGAATGGGTAATGGGTAATACAGAATTAAGTGATCAAACTTCCTTTTGTCACCTGTCACCCATTCCCTGCCCACTTCCCTCTACCACCTTCTTAGCACAGGGAATTTGAATCCAAAACTCCGTCCCTTCTCCCTCATTAGTTGCAAATTTTAATACACCCCCATGCTTTTCAACCACGATTTGATAGCTAATAGAAAGACCTAAACCAGTCCCTTTCCCGACCGACTTAGTTGTAAAAAAGGGATTAAATATATGGCTACTAATATTTTCTGGGATTCCTAAACCATTATCAGTAATCCGCACCACAACATATCCTGAATTTAAATATTCAGTTATAATTTTAATAGTTGGCTTAATATTTTCTTTAGCTTGTTGGAATAATTTATCTTCTAAAGCATCAATAGCATTACTCAAAATATTCATAAAAACCTGATTTAATTGCCCAGGATAGCAATCTACCAAAGGAAGATTACCATATTTTTTAATAACTTCTATACCCCGACGATTTGGCAGTTCCTCTAGTCGATGCTGTAAAATTAATAGCGTGCTATCAATACCAGTATGAATATTCACAGCTTTTTTCTCACCTTCATCTAATTGAGAAAAATTACGCAGGGAGATCACAATTTGCTGGATACGGGAAGTCCCGATATCCATAGAAGCCAATATGTTAGGTAGATCTTCAATCAGAAAGGATAAATCAATAGCTTCAGCTTTCTTTTGAATCTCAGGATCTAGATTAGGATAAACCTGTTGATAAAGACTAATTAACTCTAACAATTCTTTCACACTACGATTGAGGTGTTTAAGATTTCCGTGAATGAAATTGATCGGATTATTAATTTCATGGGCTATTCCTGCAACTAAATGTCCCAAACTAGACATTTTCTCTGCTTGAATTAGTTGTGTTTGAGTCTGTCTTAATTTCTGCAAAATGCGAAGTAAATTTTTATTACCAAGACGCAACTCTTCTTCTATTTGTTGACGTTGACTAATATTTTGTTGTAATTTGACTAAATTAATTCTTAATTCCATTTGTGTGAGGACTTGACGACCCAATCTTTCTAATGCCTCAATCTGTTTTTGACTAAGAACTCGAGGAATTGTATCAATTGCACACAAAGTCCCAAGGGCATAACCATCGGCCGTCACTAGAGGAGTTCCTGCATAGAACCGAATATTTGGATCAGACATAACCAATGGGTTACTCGAAAAACGGTTATCTTCTAAGGCATTGGGAACAATTAGTGGCTGATCTGGTTCAAGTATAGCATGAGCGCAAAAAGCCAACTCCCTGGGCGTTTCTTTGGCATTTAACCCTACCCTTGATTTAAACCATTGACGATTACTATCTATTAAACTAATTAAAGCAATGGGAGTGCCGCAAATATAGGCTGCTAGAGCCGTGAGATCGTCAAATCTATCTTCATCAGGAGTATCAAGAATTTGATAACTTTTAAGTTTTTTTAGTCTATCTACTTCATTAAGTGGTGTGCCTGGAATTTGCATAAATTCAGTATTAACACAATATTAGATGTGACTGATCCCCCTTCAATTATTTTGGGGATGGTCTTCCTGGGTAGAAAAAGGGAAAAGTTGATCGATCTATTCTCCCTGATCAAGGGGATCAGGGGATATCTAAGACTGTTTGATACACCATGAGAGACTTTTCAAACATCCTTTCACTTAACCTTTATAATTTTCTATATCCTAACACTAAGTAATTGTAAATCATTTAACTCTCATTATAACGAGTCTTATGTTTTCCTTAAATAATGATTAAGTCGTAAAGCTTCTGTAGCTTGTTGGGCAGAGAGGGCTTTGTAAAAAAAGAATCCTTGGACATCATCACAGTTAATAGAACGTAAAAATTCTATTTCTTCTACTTTTTCCGCGCCTTCAGCCGTGATCTTTAAACCCAAACTTTGTCCTAAGTTAACGATCGCTTTGACAATAAAAGCCACTTTTTCATCTTTGGTTAATTCTTGAATAAACGATTTATCTATTTTCAATTTATGAAATGGTAACACCTGTAACCGAGAAAGGGAAGAATGACCAGTTCCAAAATCATCAATGGATATATGTACCCCCATCTTCTCCAAATTCTTTAATAGATTTTGGGTAAAGCTTATATCTTCAATTGCAGTTGTTTCAGTAATTTCTAACTCTAAAAATTGTGGTTCTAGTGAGGTTTCCGAGAGGATTCCAGCTACTGTTTTTAGTAGATTTGGTTGTCGAAACTGTTTAGGAGAAAGATTAACAGACATAGTTATAAAAGGTAATCCTTCTGCTTGCCAGGCTTTATTTTGAATACAGGCTTTTCTCATTACCCATTCCCCTATGGAAATAATTAATCCATTTTCTTCAGCTAGGGGAATAAAGACGTTGGGAGCGATGATTCCCATATCAGTATGATGCCAACGCAGCAAAGCCTCCATGCCAGTAATTTTGCCTGAAACCATGTTGACTTGAGGTTGGTAGTAAACTTTTAGTTCGTCTTTGTCTAAAGCATGGCGCAGACTTTTTTCTAAACTTAATAGCTCAGGGGTTTTAGTATTTAAAGATTTTTTATAAAATTGGTAGTTATTTCGTCCTTCATCTTTAGCGTAATATAAGGCAGCATCGGCGTGTTTAATTAGGGTTTCTGCATCAGGACTGCTTTCGTCGAGTAAGGAAATGCCGAGACTTGCACTAACATAAAGCTCATGTTCGTTGAGATAAAAGGGATGTTCTAAAGCTTGTAAAATTTTTTGAGCTATTTGAGTTACTTGTTCACTATTAATAATCTGGGATAGCAGAATGGTAAATTCATCACCTCCCCAACGGGCAAGGATGTTTCCAGGACTGATGCACTTCGTGAGACGATGGGCTACGGTTTGCAATAATTCGTCTCCTATGGTGTGTCCCAGGGTATCATTGATGATTTTAAATCGATCCAAATCTAGGAAGATGACCGCTAGACTTTGCTGATTGAGAATTGCTTTGTATATGGCTTTGGCAAGTAAATCATTAAATTGTCGGCGATTGGGTAATCCGGTGAGTAAGTCGTGAAGTGCCTGATAGCGCATCTTTTCCTCGACTTGCTGGCGCTGACGAACACCACTGATACTAGCGGCCATGGTCAAGAGACTAGATTCTTCATGCTTTGACCAATAACGTTCTGAGGTACAGTCGGCAAAACCAATGTAGCCCCAAAATTTTTCTTCTAGTCGTAACGATACTAGGAGTAGAGATTGAATATTATGTTGGTTTAAAAGCTGTTTTTCACTAGGGGGAAAGGTTTGGGTGAGTCCGTTAATCGACTGACCTGTGGATAGGTGATCATACCAGCGATTTAAGCCAGAGGTTTGATAAGACTGATTTTGCCAATGGTGACGGGAGGTTTCTATACCAGCTTTTGTCCATTCAAATCGCAGGCTGACTGCCATTTCTGCTGTGACTGGATGGGGATGGTTTTGAAAAAGGTAGACACGATCTACATTGGCAGCTTCTCCTAACACGGCCAGGACTTTTTCTATGGCTTTGTCGTAGTCCATTTCAGCCAGTAGATAATTAGTGGCTTCAGCGACTGCTTGAAGTAAGCGATCGCGCTGCTTTAATTCTGCTTGGGCTTTTTTTTGTTCAGTAATTTCTCTAATAATAAATGTTCTAATTAACTCGCTCTCCGGTAAATAGTGAACGGATTGTTCAAAAATTTCGCCATTAATTTCTACCTCTCGCACAAAGGAATTTATTTCCAGAGTTTCAACTATGTTCAGCAATTGTGCTAAAATAGGGTGTTCTTTGCCAAATTCCCTTAAATGGGGAAATTTTAGTGCTGCGGCCGGATTCAGATATGTGATCGTTCCCTCTAAATCCATTTCGATGATGGCATTGGGGATCAGTTCTGGAAAGGATGCTAGGCGGGTTAAAGCTGCTTCTTCAGGATTTTCAACGATATTATTTGGCAAAACCGAGTTAAATGGATTTTCTATTCCTGGCAAACAATCTGATAACTTGATCATGCTCAATTCAGACATAGCTTGCTCTGAGCAGCTAGAAATTGCATGATATTTAGCATAAATATGTGGATTGCCAAAGGCTATTATATCTCCGTGCTGAAGATGATGAGCGAAGCATTTAGTACCATTTACAAATAAACCATTGGTACTTCTTTTCCCTTTGAAATTACCATCAATGATCCGAAAACTATATTGATCGGTTTTAGGAACAGTCACTCGCAATAAAATCGCGTGTTGTCTTGATACAGATGGAGAATTAAGTACAATTGCGTTTCTAGGATCTCGCCCAAGAGAGTAAGTTGCCTCTAGTAGGGGGATGATTCGCTGTCCTTGCAGGTCTTGGACAACCAACCAGTGACGTATTTTTTCCCGCTCTTTTTCTGGCATACTTAAGTAATTAATATCAGAGTAAATACTATTTAACAAAGTACCTATGTGATTGCCACTACAAATAATTACCACTATAACGACAAAGCTATATTTATGTTACTCAAGTCAAGTGACTAGGATATATGAATAATACTGCTATGCTCAATATAAACACTTCAGTATAGCGAACTAACAAGTAATTGGTTGCCCCTTGCGATATTGATTTACAGGCAGCAATTAACCACTCCTAACTGTGTAATTTGTTTTACTTATTTGATGTAAAGATAATATTGTTTAACATAACATGATTTTGATTACTAAAAATTTTTGAGTCATCATAGAAATATCTCACAGACCGGAACCAAATATCCTCTACCCCAAAATCTAGAGTCAGGAGTAAAACCCTGTTGTGAAAGCAGCTTCATAAATAGCTTACGCCAAACTGCGCTAAGAATTGATGTCCTAACCACTTTGAAGGTTGCTACAATAGTGGCTTTACCTAAAGCGTGTAAGCTGATCCTAGCTTACCTTCCCCAGGGTGAAATAACCACTCCTATTAAAGTAATAAGTAAATGTCTAGCTTTGTCTAGTCTTTATATAGCAGGTGATATTCAAGATGCCAAAATGGAAATTAATCACAGAATTTAGCTTTGATAGCGCCCACTACATTAAAGATTATAATGGACCCTGCGGGAGAATGCACGGTCATACCTATAAGGTGCGAGTGCAAGCGAAATCATCTAAATTACATTCTTCTGAGTATTGTCCCCATGAAGTCATGGTTGCTGATTTTAAAACTTTACGTTGGGCTAAAAAAGATGTAACACAGGGAGGACTGGATCACTGTGTACTTAACGAAGTTTTACCTCCTGAATACGAAACCACGGCGGAGATGATTGCCAAATATATTTATGATGTAACGAAGAAGCAATTACCACTGGATGTAAAACTCAAGGTCGCAGTGTCAGAAACTCCTAATTCTTGGGTGGAGTATGAGGACGATTAAGAAAATGGTATTTTATGATAATATGCACAGAAACCATATCCATAAATCAGAAAATACCTGTTCCTTTATCATCTTCCAAATTAATAGTAGGGTGGGCAATGCCCACCTCTTTCAATGTCTTGGCAAATTCTGCTAAAGATTGATTTCTGGTAATAGTTTGATGACTAATTTCAATAAATTTGGCAATTTCATGAGATTCATTTTCATCATATTTAAGTTTCTTTAAATTCTCATGTTTATCTTTTAAATTAGGATTTTTTTTGATTAAAATTTCTTTAGAAATCTTGACTAAGTATTCCTTTGCACCTTTACCTCCAGATTCAGCTTCAGCTATTAAATCTGTTTGACCAAGTTGAATACCTCTAGTAAAACTTATCCATTTATTCTCCTGTCTAGTTTTATCATTTTTTGTAAAATAGCAACAGATACCCAGACAATCTACTAATAACCACGCTTCAAGCTCTTGAACCATAAAAATTAGTTTAACTCGGCCTCCAGATGAATTAACAACTTCTTGGATTCGGTTAATCAGAGAATTTGGTTCTTTCTGTCTTTGAGCTTGGGACTGTATACCATCTGAATCTAAAAGAAAGATAACTAATTGATCTTTTTTAAGATAAGTATTAACTGCTTTCTGTAGTCCATCAGGTTTTCGTGCAACATCATTATAAGTTGCTTTACCTACACACTTAATGTTCAAATTCTCGCATTTATAATATTCAACTATTTTTTGAGCAATACATGAGACTGCATCTCTATCATAGTCAGATTCCGGTACCCAAAGACTAACACTAGGCATATTAACTAGCTAAAATTCCTTCTATTAAACTACTATGATAAATTGCGCTACCTATGCCAAAATCAGTCATCCAATCGGAAATATCATCATGATTTTCAGTTAGTTTATCTAGTAAACAAGCTGTTGTTCCTAAACCACTTTTTTGACTCAAAAGTATTACTGATATTTCTGATGATATTTCTTCTGGAGAAAATGAATCTAGTAGTTGAGAACTATGGGTTGTAAAGACAACTTGAGTTTTTTTAGATAATCTTTTCATTATAGAAGCAATATCTTTCAAAATTCCTGGATGAAAGTTACGTTCAGGTTCTTCAATTGCAATCAATGTAGGCATATTTGCATCTTCTTGATAAAGCAATGTTAAATAAGCAATTAATCTCAAAGTTCCATCAGACATACTTACTAAGGGCATTTTCTTACCATCACCTTCTAAAAACTTGATATTTTGATCTTTCTCTCCGTCAATATCTAACTTAATATTGAGACAGATTTCTAGTTCTTTACTAATTTT
Organism: Cronbergia sp. UHCC 0137; assembly: GCF_034932285.1. Lineage (NCBI taxonomy): Bacteria > Bacillati > Cyanobacteriota > Cyanophyceae > Nostocales > Nostocaceae > Cronbergia > Cronbergia sp. UHCC 0137. Next base: position 155,837 of record NZ_JAYGHC010000005.1, on the reverse strand, counting down.
TTCAATGGTATCTATTTGATTTTTAGCCCAGTAATCTAAAACTTCTTGAATGTCACTAGCGTCATCATCAAGACTTGGTACTTTACTTTTAAAGTTAAATAATTCATTAAATTTTTCATATAGTCTTATACTACTGGGATCTATATCATAAAACTCCCATTCTCTAATATAGGTGGCTAGTTTTTCAGTGAAAGGTTTATTCCCAAAATTGCCAGCAAAGCGCAATGCTAAACTCTCTATATTTTCAGGATCAGATTTATATTTTTGAGTATTTTTTCCATCTTCATCACTTACTTCTCCTTTACCATTAATTATTTTAATAACTTCTGTTCCATTAACTATCAATGTTTCGCTTGCAATCCAATTTTTTTTCTTATTTGATGCTACACATACACTATATTGCGCCTGATCTCCATCATTTTCTACAACTATAGTTAAGCAGATATTCTGAGTTCCCAATCGGATCGCTTTTTGAATATATTCCATTGACAGTGAATCTGATACAAGAAGATTTTTAGTAAATTTTAAGGCTTCTAAAGAATTGGATTTGCCGCTAGAGTTAGAACCTACTATAACAGTTAAGTCTCTAAAGCTCAATTCAACATCTCCTAAGCTTTTAAAATTTTCAATTTTCGCTGTTATAAGTTTTAGAGTCATAAGTATATGCCAGTTTATATTTCATTTTAACTTTATTCTTAACTCTGAGTAACTATTATTTTTAGAGTTGGAACAGAGTAGAATATATTATAATACCAAATAATTAAATTTTAAATAATTAATGGAGTGAAATTTTATATTTTCTCACTCCATGTACTAGATTAATCTTCAATTGCTAAATTATACCAATTATACCAATGAAGTATAGCTAACCAAACGGCTGACAATAAACCTGCAAGACTAAGAGTCAAACCGCTAAATGGGATTAATAAACCAAAAACGGGTAAAATAGCCCCACTAATAGTACAGATGATTGCAGCAAAAGAAGCGCGACGATTTGACCCTAGACCCCATGTTAAACTGATGAAAATTAGGGAAATGAACATCCAGGCTAATTCAGCATTTATTAACCGTGCCATATAGGTTAAACTGAGTATGCAAGCGAAGAAAACTGCCCCAGATATAGCTATGTTTTTTAAACTCATTGGTAGGGATAAATATAGCAGTAATATCCACCACAAAAACAAGGACGGGGCTAACAGTAACAACCGGGGAATAATACCAGTTTTACCAATTGGTCTGCTAGTTGTAAATACGCCAAATGGATTTTTGACAGAAACATTTTCATCAAATACCCAAGTAAATTGAGTGGTATTGCCTTCTACTTTAATATATTTTGGTACTACTCCACTAGCGGGATCTACTGGACTAAAATTAGCGATCGCACTCAAACGAAATTGAGAAAGTAACTGATTGGGAGCGTTATAAACCCAACGTGGACCCCCCTGAGCTTGATAAGTAACTTTAAAGCTAGTTTCTGCCCCTGGTGCTAACCGAAAAGGAAAGCCATAATCACCAGGATTAGTTTGTTTGATTCTTGTACCATCCTGTTCTAATTTATAACCAGAAAGCTGCGTGTAGCCATAGGGAGGCGGTGCTTCAAAGAAAAATCGATCAATATTTTTTAGTAGATTAACAACTTTGTATTCAGCAGTGTAGTCTACAAGATAGATCAAACTCTGATTTTGAATATCTACGCTTTTGTCAATTTTGACTTGAATTTGTGAACTGGCTAATGTTAAATAACGACTGATCTTTTGGGTATCATTGACTTTAATTATCTTGCCATCAACTTGAGTATTGTAACTGTATGGTTCTTCAGCTATATAACGTACTTGCGGGGCAATTTGTTCAAGTTTATCACCGGCAACACTGCCTACAACTTGTGCAACCTTAGCCTGTTCCCAGTAGTGATAACGATTCCCTAAAGTTGTACACAAAAAGAATCCAGTTACTAACAAAATTAAAATTAGAGCTAAATGTTGTAGTCCCTGTAATAATTGAGAATAACGAATTGCCCATTCTCCAAAAAAAACCAGTTGTTCTGATTTATGGTGACGCAAAGAAAAACTAACGAGAGCGATCGCTATCCCCAAAGCCATAACCAAAACAACAAACAACAGTGAAATTTGTAGGGCTTGAGTCCCAAATTGTACTAACTCCTGGGGATGGGTTAAATCAGGCAATCCGGGGATGCCTTGAGCAGAAAGAGACATAGGCTAGTATTGATAGAGTTGGAATACATTAACCGATGTGATCATACAAGGTTTTGTGCAAATATAAAAAAAGGTTTTAATATTCAATTAATAGGATATTTTTAAAGTATCATTATTAACACCAATAAGTCTAAAACATAAAATACAGATAATGAAAGTAGAATCAATTGGTCAAAGATTTACAGAATACTGGCACTCATTTTATCAATGGGTTAGAGACACCCCAGAAAGATCGCTTTTAGCAGCTTACCAAGCAGCCGAAGCCATAAGAAATATTGAAATAGAACAGTTTTCGGGAAAAAAAATATCCTCCGAATCAGCAAATTACAGTGAAAATGTAATGGACTATTGGCAAGGTAATTTAAATAGAAACTTAGCCACAATCAAAATAAAGTTAGCACAATTCAATTTAAGTATTACATTCATCAATCCATCAAAGTCTATTTTATTGGAGCAATTAAATTTTATTGATGAAGTAATCAAAAAATATATTCCAGCCAATGAATTAATTAACAATGGCTTTATGGAGAAAAATAAAAATGCTAATTTAATTAACAAAAATCTAAATTCTTCTGATCAAGATATTGTTAAATTAACAGGCATAAAACAAAAAAATGGCGTTATACCCATATCTCTAGAAAAAACAATTGATAGTCTTACCAGAAACCTATCTCCACAAGCGGAAGAAGATTTTATCAAGAATTACAGAATCAACAGAAATAGAACAAGAAGAGCAATCAAGTTTCTATTGTTACTGGTAATCATACCAATATTAACTCAAAATTTTGCTCAGAAATTTGTAGTATCTCCTATTTTAATAAATATCAATAGTCAGAGGACAACACCAATTTTTTTAAATTTAGATATGGAAAATGAAGCTTTAAATAAATTCAGAATCTATGGACAACAATTGAGGTTTGAACAACTTTTACGTCAAGCACCAGAAATGACTTCTCCAGAAATAATACCAACAAAATTGAAAAATAAAGCTATTGAGATCGCCGCAGAATTTCGGAATAAAAGTAATAAGGCTATTAGTAATTTATTTGCTGATTTTATTTCTTTAATTGCCTTTAGTTTAGTTATTGTTTTTAGCAAAAAAGATATTGTCTTTGTTAAATATTTTATAGATTCAATTATTTATGGTTTAAGCGATAGTGCCAAGGCTTTTTTAATTATTTTATTTACAGATATATTTGTTGGTTTTCACTCACCCCATGGATGGGAAATTATTCTAGAAGGATTAGCGGAACATTTAGGTTTACCAGCTAATAGAAATGCAATATTTACATTTATCGCTACATTTCCTGTAATTTTAGATACGATATTCAAATATTGGATCTTCCGATATCTTAGCAGATTGTCTCCTTCAGCGTTAGCTACATTAAAAGAGATGGATGAATGAATACGCAAAATCAATCTCAGAGGTCAATTTTGGGTTTTATACTTACATCTTTCCCATACTTTATGGATAAATACCTACTTAAACTCAAAAAGTTGTCCCACAGGAAACTCATTTCAAGGACTTTACTAGAAGCTTGACAGGTATGTTCCAGTGCTTTTCTCAGAAATTTTTCATGAACCCATAGAAAAATTTCAAGATTTAGTGCCAAAATTAAATTTATCTGTTACTAATTGATAATTGCCTTTACTGCTATAAGCTACCCTAACTTACATCCAGCTTATGAATATCTTGTTAAAACACAAATTCCCAATCACAGCAGCGATCGCTACTTTATTATTTGTTAACTTAGTTAATCACTCTCTGGCTCAAAAAACAGCAAATAACCATACAAGAGATATATCTTTTGTCCAGAAGGAAGATCAATCACAAAACTCATCGGGTACTTTAATTACTAAGCAAATCACAAATAGAAATATTGGCCAAATCAAAAAAAATACATCTGTATTTTATTCCGTAATTGATGAATGGCAAAAATATAAATATAGTGTAAACAGCAGTAGAATTTTAAAACCAGGAAGATTGCCGAATACGAAAATTAACTTTAATCAAGCAGATTTATTAAGCGTACTAACTAATACGAAACAATATTTTCAAAACTACTCCCAACAAGACCCAGCTATTTCACGTAATGGGCTATTAGTAACTCAAGGTGTTACTTTAGAAGATGTTCTCAAAACATTGGATTTTATGATTACTATTTTAAAGGAGGATATCGCCAATAATCGCCCTAGCCGGTTACAAAATTCCAATTTTATTAATACCAATTTCCGAGTAATTAAATGGTCCGCTTACAATCCAGAAAATGAAAAACAGAAACAATTAAGAATTACTAAGTATGCTGTCTTTACTCATACTGGTTCTCGGACAAAAACCCCTAAATATAATATACCGATTTATGCCTTAAAAGAAAATTCCAGCGATGATAAATTCTACACTAAATACACCAAACAAGATGTTTTATCAGGTATTTATGAACCAGGTGGTAAAGAATTTGGCAAAGTTGAACCTCTAGCTTATTTAACTCGTACAGGTTTAGAAGAAGCACTGATGCAGGGAACAGTATTAGTTAATTTTACAGATGGTACGAAAGCATTTTTTAATGTAGATATTAACAATGGAATATCTTATGTTCGGGGATTAAAAGCCACAGCACAAAAGCGTTATTGGTATTTTAGAAAAGTAGATTCTATCAAAGGATATGGATATAATATCAATGCTAAAATCTCTATTAAACCGGGGGTAACTTTTGCAGGTGATGTGTTGAATATTGGTTTAGGTAGAATTATTGTAATTGAACATAATCAAGGAGGACGCAAGCGTTTACAAATGGGAGTTATGGCAGATACAGGTGGTGCATTTTTACCTAATCTTTATCAACTTGATTTTTTGGCGGGTATTTTTAACAATCAAAATGATTTTAATCAGAATATTAGACAATTACCAGAATATGCTAATGCGTATATTTTGGTTAAGAAGTGATAATCGTCAATTTACAGATTTTTCCGTAGCTTAATATAAGGTTTTGATTGAATGTTTAAAATATTATTAATATCTAGATGGGATAGGGGTTTAACAATACTAAACCCCTGTTTAAAACTTTGATGCAGCTTACACAAATACTCTACTCAAGTGAAGCTTTTCTTTTAGTATATTCTTCTTCATTAATTAAACCCCGCTCAAAAGCAATTTTCAAGCTATACAACTTCTCAAAATTATTGACTTTTTTATTTAATTTAACTTGAGCAATTTCAAACTCCTCTTCATCAATAACTTCTAAAGATTTAAGTTCCTCCAGCTTCTTCAATTCCGCTTCAACTTCTTTCTTTATCCTCAACAAATCTTCTGCTTTATCTTGTTCAGCTTGTTTAGCTTTTAATTCCTTTATTTTTTCTAAAGTTTCCAATTTTTCTCCATCTAATTTTTCAATCGGATTGAATAATTTTGCTACAGCTTCTTTACTAATTGATTCAGCTTTACGCAGATTATCTGCTACTAATTGACCTAGTAGAGTATATTGTTTTTCCAACTTAATTTCAATTTCTTTGATTTGAGTTTCTAATTTATTAATTTCGCTTTGTCTCTGAGAATCAATAGAGATTTTAGTTGAAGCTTCAGCGAGTCCTTCACCAAAAGATTGAGTAAGATTTTTGAAAAAGTTAGCCATTATTAGAGTCTCCTGATAATTAAATTTTTTGCTATGTATCTAGAGAGAATCAAGAATTTTTTGTTTCTGAAGTTTAAATTCTTCTTCAGAAATTTCATTTGCTTCATATTTTTCCTTCAATTCTTTAAGCAATTTAACTGCTTTGTCATCGGTTTTATAACTTAAAGAAGATTGAACTGAATCACCAAAATTTGAACTTGGTACAGATGTTGTTTTTCCTCCTAATTTCTGACGTGCAGACTTGACAGCAATTACTTGTTCTGCTGTAATCGCACTTATACCTAAAAAAGAGATGAAGTTCGTAGAATTTTCTTCAGTGTTTGAAGATGAACCCATGTTAACTAAAACACTCAAAATAATGGTATAACCAAAAATTTTAAGTGGATTAATTGCTCTGTTTAAATAAATTAATCCAGCAGGAAGGAAGATAAAACTTAGGACTCCTGCTAGAATTGCATTTTTTTGAGCTAATTCACTCTTACGAGTTATGTCTCTCTCAGTGGGTATAAATGGATTCCAAACCGATAAATTTTCCTTGTTCATAAATAGAGATTAGCTCACGAAATATTAGGAGTTGTCAGATAGCAAAATTATTAGACATCTCCAGAAGTTAAATTTGCATTATTTAGAAAATATGTTTATTTGTTCAATTAACATTTGACATATCTTGCTAAGGTGTCTCAATTATAACATAATCTTAAATACTAAGTCAATACTGTACCCATATTAAGGTGAACATTCGTACTAACGAATTAATAAGGGTTTCAGCCTATAATTGCATTCATGTATTATAAATCTGCTAAAATATTATAAGCTTCATTAATTAATCGAATCTTTTCTTGTACCTGTTTTTGCATTTGTGGTTGATTCATAAATAAATCAGGATGCCATTTTTTTACCAAGGTTTTATACGTTTTTTTTACCTCTGCAAAAGAAGCTGTAGGTTGTAACCCTAAAATTTTATAAGCACGAGCAATTTTATCTTTCTCTACTTGTGTTTTTGGCGGATTTTGTGCTTTCTTACTTGCGTTTGTTTGTTGCTGTTTCCCTGAAGATTTTATATTCGCTTTCATTTGCGCTATCTCTTCATCAATTTCCCAAGCACGAAACTTTGACTCTAAATCTGCGGGATTTGGTCGGGGTGTATAAGCCTGCTGACGTGGAGGTTCTAATTTGACTTTTTGAGTATTTTGTTGAGGTGGTGGGGGAACTTGTTGACGCGGTGGTTCTACTTTGACTTTTTGAGTATTTTGTTGAGGTGGTGGTGGGGGAACTTGTTGACGCGGTGGTTCTACCTTTTTCGTAGTATTTTGTTGAGTATTACTAGATTTAGGTGCTTCTTGATAAGGTTGATATTTTGTCGGGATATTCGCTTTTTGTAATTCTTGCAATAATTGATTAAAACCGTTTTTTATCTGTTGGAGATTTTCCCGTTTTTGAGTAATTTCTTGCGGTTCGGGAATAATTCCAAAGTTGATTACCTTACTGGCTTTATATTCATATTCAGCTAAAATAGATAAACCTTGACTACTAAATTCAGATAAATAATTTTCTGCGGCCACTATGCAAATTTTAGCAACTTCTTGATGATAAGATTCTTTATTTAATTGTTCATCTTGTTTCTGCACATTTTGATTTAATAAATAAGAAATACTCCCCACGACAGCAGCACCGATAGGTCCCCCTAATAACCAACCAATACCACCCCCAACTGCGATAGAACCAGGGTTACTCAAATCATCACTATTATTATTGGGTTTTATCGGTAAATTTAATTGTGGTGAATTAGGATAGGGAATTAATAAATCTTCTGGTCGTTCTTCTTTGAAAAAATCAAAAGCTTGATATAGCCATTTTATTACATCTAATCTTAACACATTCAAGTCTTTTTTTAAAGTGTTTATTTGCCAAGTTGGTAAATTATTTTCGGCTAAAGCTATGGAAATATCAGCTTGATATTTTGCCAGCAATTTCGGTAAAGACAACCAATCACGTAATTGATCAATGCTAGTTTTAAAGCCTTGCTGAATTAGGTTTTTAGCATTTTGCTTAATTTCTATTTTGGCGTTTTCTTTATCATCAAAGATTTTAATTTCACTACTAACTTGATAAATTTTATCTACTAATAAAGGTTGAATTTGAGACGATATAACCTGAACTCTGGGGAAACTTATACCCCCACGGTTTTTTTGTAAAATTCCGACTATATTATGTAAAGCTGCTTCAAAAGCTTCTAAACCACTACTACTCGCAAGGGTGACATCACCTTTTAATCTAGCACGTAAAGCGGGTAAAGCATCAACTCGATATAAATTACTAAACCCAGCAGGTAATTCAGCACGAAAACTTTCTGCGACAAATAATAAACGATTTTGAACTTGTTTTTGTTCTTCTGGTTCAAGTAAATTGAGAAAATTAGCGACAAAAATTACTGTCTTTATCCCTCTATCTAATAACCAATCTCGTAAATTTTCCCGTTCCCCCAAGGTCATTAATTTACGAGCATCTAATAATTGTATCACTAAATCTGCGTTTAAAAGGCGATCGCGCACTAAATTATCCTGTGCTTCTCTGTCGTTAGTTCCCGGTAAATCAACAAGTTCCACTCCTGTTGCTAAAAATGGGTGGGGACAAAACACCTCTACAGATGCAACATCCCTTCTCATCTGTCTGTTACCATCTAAAATAGCGAATTTTTGTAAAACCTCTGTACCACTCCGGTAGATTTCTGTACCATCTACTAACATGATTCGAGTGCGAATATCAGTACCATACTTGACTGTTATTGCCGCACCTGTGGTAGGTATTAAGTCAATCGGCAAGGTTCTATTTCCTAGTATAGCATTTAATAAGGTTGATTTACCATGATTAAAGGGACCAAATACTGCTATTTGAAAGTTAGGATTTGCTAGATGGTTGCAAATAGCTGTTACGTCTTGATATAGTTGTGATTTACGATCTAAATTTAGTAATTTACAAGCAGATGTAAGGGAATTTGTTAATTCTTGATAACGTTGATATTGTTGTTGCATTGTTTTAGAAGTTTATCAATAGATATTTTCGCAAATTAAATATTATGTTTGCTTTCTAATTCCTGTAGAGACGTTCCATGGGTAGGGATTCTCGTCTCTACTAATAATTGTTAGCTGTAATAAGCTAATAGGTTACTGTATGCTGCTTCAATTTTTTGGAGTTGTGCTATGACGGTTTCTTGTAATGTTTTTAAGCGGTTTAATTCTTTGTCGCGGTTAATCTCTCTTGTGGCTTTTTGTTGGAGTAGGTTATCTAATTCAGATTTGCGAGATTTGATATCATCATTAATCCGTTTACTTACTTCTCTTTCGTAATCATCAAAACACTGTTTTACCCCTTCATAAACTATGGGTGATTGTTCGTGTGCTACTTGGGGTAAATATTTGACTAATTCTTTTTTAGCGGTTTTTACTAATTCTTTGCGTGCTTGATCTGCTTGTAAGAAACCTACCCCTAAACCTAGCAATGCAAAGCCAATTGGTCCCAAGAAAATCCCTGTAACTGCTGTAATTAATCCTCCCACACCTATGACTGTAAAATAATTTAAGAGGATATTTTTCCAATCAAATCCAGCACTTGCTAATGCTACACCCGCTAAGTTTCCTCTAGATAAAGATAATAATCCCATTGCCCATTTTGCCCATCCGGGTGAGTTATCGTCTTCTGTGGTAGAATTGGTGTTGACTCTAACTTTATTTCCGGTTAATTTTTCGGTAATTTGGTCGGTTACTTGACTGTAAGATGCGCCATATTGTGCAGCAGAACGAGATAATTCTTTAAAGGCTAAATTGATATCTTTTTCGGCTGTGAGTGTCCAAGCTGCAAATTTGTCGGTGATGTATTGCTCAAAACCTTTTTGTAATGCGATATTAAAGGCTTCCCGTTTACCACTACTCAGAAAATCTAATAAATTTAATTCTGGTTGATAGCGGAGGAAGTCGTTTTCAAAGGTATTACCTAAGTTTAAAACGTAGCCACGAAAGGATTCAGATATTGTTCGCGCTTGATTATCTCTGGTACTAATAATCTCTTTTTGAAATTGATCTCCAATGTTGTTGAGTTTGGTAAATTCAGGTTCTACAGAATCAATGCGTTTTTTCAATTCATTCACATCTTGATCTAGTAGAGGAATCCGTCTGTCAATGGCTTCACGGGTGTTATTCACCGCTTGTCTTGCTAAGGTTCTGACTTGACGTAATTCAGCGATCGCTCTCTCTCTGGTTAAAAAAGTATTCAGTGAACCCATGAACGGAGGAAACCCTGTTCCACCCAAATCAGCTTGGGGATTTTTTAATCTGCGTCGCAGTGCTTGAATTGAAGAAAGTTCAAATACCCGTTCTTCATAAACATCTTGACCATCTACATAACAATATTCTGCTAAATTAGCTTTAAATACCTGTCTTAATCGTTCTTCTGCTGCTGCTAAATCTTCCACATCATCAGGATCAATTAATGATTCTTTCACCTGATCCCAAGCATTGATTAAAAAGAAAACCGTTAATCCTCTACCTTTGATATAATTTTCTAAATAGCGTCTTTCACCTAAAGTACAAGGTTGAGAAGCTCGCATAACAAACAAAATTGCATGACAATTATTAACGTAACCTAAAGATAATTCATTTCTTGATTCCGTATCATTCAAACCTGGACTATCAACAATTTCGATACCCTTTTCTAATAAAGCCAAGGGATACTCAACCACTGCATAATCAACATCAGGAAAGGCTTGTTTTTGTTCTTGTTCTAATTTTTTAGCCTCAGCCGGATCTATAGTATATTTATATTTGAAACTCTGAAAATCTAGGGGTTGGGGATTTTTACCATCATTAAAATGAACGGTGACTTTTTTCTCTGCACCATAACGCAAAATAGTTAAGACAGCCGTACAGGGGTTAACATCACTTGGTAATAAATTTTCACCAATTAAGGCATTAAGAAACGTACTTTTTCCCCGTTTCATATCCCCTAAAACCAAAAGCCGAAATACACCTTGGCTGAGATTCTTGCTGGCGACAGTTATATCTTCAATATCTCGTGCTAAACTAAGCTTGCCGGAAGAAGTATCTCCATCTAATTCCGCTTGATTAATTGTATCAGCGATCGCTCTCAAACAAACAGAAATTTCTGAACGTACTTGAGCAACCCGCTCTAAATCATTAATAAACCTATCAGTGCCAACTTGATAACTCATGATGATAATCTAATAAAGGGATATACAAATGTCAGGAGTCAGGAGTCAGGAGTAGAAAGAAGTTAGATTTTCTTAGTCTGAGATCCTGAATATTTACATAAGACCTCTTGCATAAATACTTTGGTGTAGCCAAAAATATTCTTGAAAAGCTCACGCAGAGGCGCAGAGGCGCAGAGGCGCAAAGAAAAATTTGAAAATCACGACTTTTGCAAGAAGTCTATACAAATTAAGAACGTTTCTTTTTTTCACCCGTGAAAAAGAGTTTGTAAGATACCCAAACCAAGGTAGCAATCACAATAATTCCTGCTAAAGCCGAAGCAACTTTCACCGCAATCAAAGTCGCTACACCAAGTCCAAACAGTTTCGCACCAAGAATTAATCTTCTTTTCCACGGTTTTGATAATTGTTCTGAATTATGCTTGACAGTTTGGATCACAGGTGCTTCAGTTGGATTGATTTGTGCTTCTATTTCCTGTAAACGCTGTTCCACCCGACGTTGAAGTTCTTTATTCTGTTGATTTTGAGATGTCATTGATTTCTACCATCTGTATAACAAAAAAGATTTGAATGGACAATTATGATGTATCTTAACTTACATACGGAATTAATTACAAGAGTCAAAAAATTTTAGGATAAAAACGTCCTTCTTCCTTTCCCTACGGGAGCGAATGCGGTTCATTAAATCCTTATGCTTCCAGATAAAGTTACAAATCTTCACTTTCCTGTTGAATTAAACTCATCGCCTCTGCTATAATAGAGTCCCGTTCAACCATCCCTGCCAATTCCGTCACCTCATAACGTCCTTCAAAAGCTTCAATTGCTGCAATACCAAAGCCGCAGGAACATCTCCGCAAACTAGCAATTCTTTTAACTTCAATAACTCTTCCATGTTTTTAGTCTCCAGTTATGAATTTATTCTCACGCAAAGGTAGAAAACAATGTGGGCGTTGAAAAATCAATGATTTCAAACTCTTACTCTCTGCGACTCTGCGCCTCTGCGTGAAACAAAATCATACTCTTAATCAGCAACGCCACAATGTCTTTAACGCCTAATTATGATATGATGATTGAGAGTTTAGAAAAATCCTTGACACTTTTAACAAACAGTGATAGAATTGGAATTAGACCCAATTGAATTTTCCCACATTCCCGTACTAAGTCGCCAGGTAATTGACGGTTTAACCGTGCGTCCTGGTGGACATTATTTAGATTTGACGGTAGGTGGTGGAGGCCACAGCCGTTTGATTCTAGAAGCTGCTGCGGATGTGTGGGTAACAGCACTTGACCAAGACGAAGATGCTTTAACTGCGGCGCGTCAGAATTTAGCTGAATATGGAAATAGAGTAAAATTTATTCACCAAAACTTTGCTAGTTACGAATTTACCCCTAACACCTACGATGGTATTTTAGCCGATTTGGGAGTGAGTTCCTACCATTTAGATCAAGCAGAAAGGGGTTTTAGTTTTCGTCACACAGCTAATTTAGATATGCGAATGAATCGCCAAGAATCCCTAACTGCGGGAGAAGTAATTAATGAGTGGGATGAACAAGAATTAGCAAATATCTTTTTTAAATATGGGGAAGAAAGACTTTCTCGCCGCATTGCTCGGAGAATTGTCGAAAAAAGACCCTTTTATACTACCACAGAATTAGCCGAAGCGATCGCCTATTCTGTCCCGCCCAAATACCGACATGGGAGAATCCACCCAGCCACCCGTGTATTTCAAGCTTTGCGAATTGTGGTTAATGATGAATTGAAGGTATTGGAAACCTTAATTGAAAAAGCTCCTAACGCCCTTGTTCCCGGTGGTAAAATCGCCATTATCAGCTTTCATAGTCTAGAAGACCGATTGGTGAAACATGGGTTAAGAAATTTACCTTTGTTGCGGGTATTGACAAAAAAGCCAATTATTGCTGAGGAAGAAGAAATTGCGGAAAATGGGCGATCGCGATCTGCTAAATTAAGAATAGCAGAAAGAATCAATAGCCAGAATGACGAATAGTTTTTGATTCTTGAATAATGACTTGAGACTGTCGATAATTAACAGCTTTTCTGGCTATTTGCTGTTGAGCGAACATTTCTCGAATCACCAAAGCCGGGTCAATATACTTGTTATTATATTTTAACCCCCAATGGAGATGGGGTCCAGTGGTGCGTCCGGTCATCCCTACCCTACCCATTCTAATCCCTGTCGGGAGAACCTGACCTTCCCAAACAATAATTCCCCCAGCACGATCAATCATATAACGTCGTCCATGGGCGGTTTCCACCTTTCCTTCCAGATGACAATAGGTGTGTTCCCAGTTTCCTGATTTGATCACAATATGAGTTCCGCAAGCAGTTTTGTCACTCACTTTAGTCACCACACCTACCCACCAGTTACGAATATAACTACCTTGGGGAGCAGCGATATCCAAGCCGGAGTGAAATTCTAAGTTATTCCCACCAGTCGCAGAACGCCGATAACCAAAGGGTGATGTATAGGCTTGAAATATTTCTATCGGGAAAACTGCTGCTGACCAACTATTAACCCTGGCGACTTGCTTAGGCTTAACTTGTCTGGCGGTGACAATTTGTGGTAAAATAGAGATTAAACCAATTATTGATATTATTATACCAAAAAAAGCGACTTTTTTGCGTTGCTGATTCATTTTTATGTAATATTTAGTAATATTTAAGCGTTCAAAATTCTGCTATCTTACTGGGAAGATGTTGTAATGTCAAGTAATATAGAAAACAAATAAGCAATGCTGACTGATATTTTACCATTTTCTCTGGAATTGAACACGATCGCGATCGCTGGTGCAAGTTTATGGTCTTTGGCTCTATACTTGGGTTTGTCACGGTTTCGGGACTGGGTGACAGAGCAACTAAATCGCTGGTTCAACTTCGCAGAGCAATCCCTTTATACCAGTCAGTCAGAATTTGAAAAGACACGCAAAGCCAGAGAAGCACAAAACGCCTTTTACGCCTCATTATTTAGCATTATTCCTTTTTTTCTATTCGGTGCTTTATGTAACTGGGTTTTGGATATTAGTTTAGGTAATAGTTGGGGAATTAGTACGGGTATACTTGCCTGTATGGGTACGGGTATTTACGAATTAGGACGCAGAGATGGAGAAGAGTAAAACTTTTTTCTTCCTTTGCGCCTCTGCGCCTTTGCGTGAGCTAATCTTAATTTCAGTGCTAATTATGGGATTATTAATAGTGATGGAGTTGGGATTGCGATCGCTCTTTGGTTTCGGTAATCCTTTAATATATATTCCAGATCAGCAAATTGGCTATTTATTAGCACCAAATCAAGGTACGCGGCGTTTTGGAAATCGCATTGAAATTAATCAATATTCTATGCGAAGTGGAGCTTTTCAGGAAGTACCTACCAGTTTGCGAGTGTTAGTTTTAGGTGATTCTATTGCTAATGGTGGTTGGTGGACTGATCAGGCAAATACCATACCCAGTTTAATTATGAATAGTTTTCAGGAGGTGGAAGTATTGAATGCTTCTGCTAATTCCTGGAGTCCCAGAAATCAATTAGCCTATTTGGAAAAATTTGGCACTTTTAACGCTGGTGTGGTGGTGTTGTTAATTAATACCGATGATCTGTTTGGAACTGCACCTACTTCTTTACCGGTGGGACGCGATCGCAACTATCCAGATCATAAACCACTTCTAGCGATATTTGAAGTATGTCAGCGTTATATTTTTAAACAAAAGGCAATACCTGGATTACCGGAAGAAAAGGGCGATCGCGTCGGTACTATTTTAACAGCTATTGATAAAATTTACAACATATCTCAGGAAAAAAATAGTAAGTTTCTTTTAGTTATGACCCCCTTATTGAGAGAACTTGATCAACCCGGTTCTCGTGATTATGAAATTGTCGCTCGTCAACGTCTCAGCGATTTTACTAGAATAAAGGGGATTAATTATGTAGATTTTTTACCCATATTTCAAGCCACAACTAACCCAGAAACCTTGTACCATGACCATATCCATCTTAATTTACAAGGTAGTCAATTAGTTAGTCAAGAAATAGGGCGATCGTTACTTTTAGAAACTCCAAAATCTACGCAGTAGGGTATAAAGTAAGTTATCATGAATAATTGAGTCGTTTGTAGGTGGTGATTTTGTGTTACAACAGCCTGGACTATTTGGATTAAAGCATTCAAATCGAGACTTTACTCAAAAGGAATACTGGGGAAAAAACTGCTTCAATTCATCGTTTCCAGCTTCTCTCTGTTCTTACTTATATAGCTGCAATCTTGAGAATATATATCTTATATTAGACTCAAATTTAGAAATAAAGCATTCCAGCATAAGTACAACAGAACTATATGGAATTAATCCAATCTCAGACAACTTATTTTATGCTTTTGAAACTCAATTTACACCATATCAGCAATACCTAATTGGTAATCTTCCTGGTGTTGATTTAGTTACCCAATCAAGAGATACAGGAACTTGTTTACAAGCTATTGAGATTAAATTAACAGCCTTACCTGATAATACAACTTGTAAATTATCTGAAGATTTATATGGTTGCGAAATAGTTATTAGTCCAGATACAATTGTTTATCTTGCCTGTAGTTTTGTAGAAATATTTAAAAATAATTTAGACATACTCAAAAATCTAATAAATGGGACTTTTGAAGATATTTTAGATTGGTCAGAAGCACAACAAATAATACCATATATTCCCAACATAATTAATATTATAGATTCAATTTCGCTCTCAATTTTAGACAATCAAAAACCTCTGCTCATGCAGCCTATATGGAAGACTCAAGGCAAATCACCAAAGCTTTCAGAGAATTGTTTAGACATTTTTGTATGGAGCAATCTAGCTTTTACTAGGCTATTTATAGATTTAGCTAAAGCTGAAATTGAACTATATGGTGGAATTAGAGCTATTGGGAGACATACTAGAACGATTATTTGGCTTTTCAAAATGATTTATGATTTTAGTATTAATAGTTCTTTTAATCATGCAAGAATAATAGACACTCTTTCATATAATACAAAAAATGATAAAGCGTTTGCCGTAAGTGGAAGAATTACACATATATATATGAAATCAGAAATATTGAGACAGCCTAGAATCAAAAAAAACTGACATTAAAGAAATCATTATTGGTGGAGGACAAAATCTATTGAGTCCAGAGAGACGTTTTGATGCTATCATATATAACACTCCTGATTTATTTGATTGATATTTTGTGTGGATTTTATATGAAAACGGTAGATTTGTTTGCTGGTTGTGGAGGGTTATCGCTGGGATTTGAAAACGCTGGTTTTGATATAGTAGCAGCTTTTGATAATTGGATACCAGCAATAGATGTTTATCGAGCTAATTTTAAGCATCCGATCTTCAATCAAGATTTATCGAAAGAAGAAATTTATGAATTTATTGCTAAACTGAATCCAGAAATAATCATAGGTGGTCCACCATGTCAAGATTTTTCTAGCGCAGGTAAAAGAGATGAAAATCTTGGTAGAGCAGATTTGACACTTTCATTTGCAAATATCATTTCCTATGTTAAGCCTAATTGGTTTGTTATGGAAAATGTTGACAGAATTATCAAAAGCAAAGTTTTACATAAAGTTTTAAGCATATTCAAAACAAGTGGATATGGACTGACTTCCAGCATTTTGAATGCAAGTTATTGTGGAGTACCCCAAGCAAGAAAGCGTTATTTTTTAATTGGTGAACTTAACGGAAAAGATAACTCTTTAGAATGTTTATTAAATAAAAATCTTTCAAAAAAACCCATGACTATTTTTGAGTATCTGGGTAATGAATTAGGTCTTGAGTATTATTACAGGCATCCCAGAAGTTATCAAAGAAGAGCTATTTTTAGCATATATGAACCTAGTCCTACAGTCCGGGGTGTAAATCGTCCCATACCGAAAACGTACAAAAAACATCAAGGAGATGCTTGTGATATTAATCATAATTTACGTCCTCTAACGACTATTGAACGCAGCTATCTTCAAACTTTTCCAAAAACATTTCAATTTCAGGGTAGTAAATCTGATTTAGAGCAAATGATTGGTAATGCTGTTCCTGTTAAACTTTCTGAATATATAGCTTCTTGTATTCAGGACTTACACAAGGGATAGGAAATATCGGAGTTTGAGATTGTTACGGAAGCCTCGCAATGATGAGAATAGCGTAAATCTTGAACTAGCAACTTGGGTTATATAAAAACTACTGTAAAGTTATAACATAAGTTATAATAAATTTATCCCCAGACCAAAATCTAGTATAACCTGCTGTGGAGTGACTATAGTTTGGCTACGCTTAGTACAAGTTTTGTGCGCCAAATTTATCAAAATCATAACCGAAAAATCCTATGGCTGATAAAATTTATCCTATCAATCCTGCAAAAATAGGTAATCAAGATGGGTTTCGTCTTCCTCGTTCTTTTTTTAAAGATTATCCTCATTTAGCAAATGCTTCAGGGTATATACAGGTATTGTCAGATAACACATTGTTAGTAAAATTAGACGCGGATATTAATAACAATGATGAAGATGAAGGTGTGATGTTAAGTTTGTTTTTAGATTTTCTGATGAAAGATGCTATTCAAAATAGCGAACAATTAGTTATGTACACTCAAGAAATGAGCGAAGAAATAGATGATTTACTAGCTGACGTAATCTTAGATTAAAGTCAGAATAAAGATAAATAAAGCAGAAGTCAGGAGTCAGGAGAAAAACTGGCTTTCTGTATAGGGTTCAATTTAAATTCTGTACCCAATACTTGTCGGTTAAGCTAAAAACATTAAATCAGGTAGGTTGGGTTGACGTTAGGAAACCCAACATTTACGGGCTTTTGTTGGGTTGCGCTGTCGCTTAACCCAACCTACAAAAACTCTTAACCGATAAGTATTTATTCTTTACCTCATTGATCTGCAATCTGCTGTATTCTTAATTTTTAATTAATGGTTGCATTTACTTGTAATGGTTGGCAAATATTTTTTTACCCATTATTTAACACCCAATGGATAGAATTGCGTGAAAAGGTCAAAAAATTAAAAGATGAATTACCCAAAGACGAATTTATAAAACATCCAGATGCGAAATTATTAAAAGCGTTAAATATTGGAATAAAAGAAAAAATTCCCCAAGACCCTTTTGCGTCATATTTCATTTTACAGAAGCCTTTGCAAAAGTATGGTCGTCTCAAAAAAATGGGACTTCCAGAAAGATATAGATTGTTTTTTAGAGTCTTTAAAGAACAAAAAATAATTATTATTCTGTGGTTGGGGTTTCCTCGTAAGGAGGGTGATAAAAAAGATTGTTACCAAGTGTTTACTAAAAAAGTTGAAAATGGTGAATTTCCCGAAAATGTTGAGCAGTTTATGATTGAATATAATTTAGATAATTCCGAATAGTAAATCCCCCAGATTTCCGACTTCTATAAATATGAGTAAATTCAATGAAATTTAAACGACACAAAACTTCTATGATTCCACGAACTCATATTAAAATCCGTAATGGACGGTTTGAAATTATGGGTATGGGTACATGGCATTCTTATTTGCGTGATCCTTACCATTTGCTGTTAACAATTCCTTGGACTGGGTTCTTAATCCTGATTTGTGTTTTTTATATAGCTATTAATACGGTGTTTGCCCTAGCCTACATTTTGGGTGGAGATTGTATAGCAAATGCCCAACCAGGATCATTTTTAGATGCTTTTTTCTTCAGTGTGCAAACATTGGCATCTATTGGTTATGGTGCCATGTATCCCAAAACAACTTATGCCAATATCATAGTTACCATTGAAGCGATGATTGGTGTAATGGGAATTGCTTTAATGACAGGACTAGCATTTGCACGGTTTTCTCGACCAACAGCCCGTGTAATTTTTAGTAAAGTTGCTGTAATTACACTACACGATGGAGTTCCAACCTTGATGTTTCGCACTGCAAACCAGCGTCGGAACATGATTTTAGAGGCACAGATGCGAGTGTATTTAATGCGGGATGAAATAACCGCAGAAGGTCAAGCATTACGTCGAATTTACGATCTTCAACTTTTGAGAAAGCAGACACCAAATTTTTCTCTATCCTGGACAGTAATGCACGCTATTGATGAATTTAGCCCTTTATATCAAATCACACCAGAACTACTCTTCAAAACTCACTCTTTATTAATAGTTTCTCTCAGTGGCATTGATGAAACCGTTTCCCAAGTTGTCCATGCCCGTCATAGTTACCCTGCTCATGAAATATTATGGAATCATAGATTTGTGGATATTATGCACCATACACCAGATGGACATCGGTATGTTGATTATAGCCAATTCCACAATGTATTAATTTTGGATGAATAGCAAAATAGCAATAAGTTTAATATATTTCCATTAAATAAATTTAAAAATCCCAAAATCTCAAGCACAATAGAACTATGAGGTTTAGCTAACATTTCTGTGGTGTGGCTAGAGTGATGTATAGATCACCGATAGACATAACGAGGTGAATCATGGATGCTAAAAAACTCCTGACTTTATATGTAGCAGGAGAGAGGAATTTTCAGGGAGCTAATTTGCATCAAGCTACTTTTAGAGAGGCTAGCTTAACGGGAATCAATTTAGCTGAAGCCGATTTGAGTGGTGCTGATTTCAGTGATGCTAACTTGAAGGGATGTAATTTAAGTCGCGCTAATTTAACTAATGCTGACCTAAGTGGAGCTAATTTACAATCTGCAAACTTGAGTGAAGTGAATTTAATTGGTGCTGATTTAACTAGAGTCAACTTTAAAGAAGCTAACTTGAGTCGTGCAGATTTGCGAGGAGCGAATTTAGTTCAGGCTAATCTATTGGGTGCGAACCTGAGTCAAGCAGAAATGAGTGGTGCTGATTTCAGTGGTGCTAATTTCCAGCAAGCCATTTTGATTAGTAGCAACATCAATGAGGCTGAAATTAATCATGCTAATTTAACAGAAGCAATCATCACTGAATTAGAGATAACTGGTGAAGTTTTGCATCTGGGGTTATCTCATCAATGGATAACTTGGGCTGGTAGTTGCTGATTTTGTGGGGACTAGGGACAATAACTAACTTCCTGTCCCCATATTCGATGCTTAGTAAACCAACGGTGCTACACCACGCATTTGACGCAAAGAATTAATACAAGCGGGACAATCACAACCAAAAAGAGCGATCGCTGTATCGCCTTCTTCTACATTAAACTCTAAAATAGGGGCATCTTCTGGGGAAGCAGCAGGTTCTAGTTCAGCTTGATAAGCAGGAATTTGAGCCAGTACAGAAGCCCTTGCACACACTAAACCAACTATATGCTTATTACGAATACAGGATAGCTGATCACTCTTTTTCGCTACTGGTTCAGCCGCTTGGGCTTGATTCAACATAACACCCATAGTCAGAATAGAACTAATCAACACCGGAGAAGAAAGTAAGGTTAGTATAAATTTGTTCATGGATTTATTTTTGAAACACACTTGACTGTTTAGGATATACGATTAACCTTTACACTTCAAGAGATCATATATCAGGATTGACAATATGGCAAGGAATGGGTAATGGGTAATTGGTGATTGGTGATTGGTGATTGGTGATTGGATAACCTTGAAATCCGTGTCATCGGTGTAATCCATTAAATCCGTGATCGTGATTGAGTGTCTGTTAGCATATCACTTCAAAGAGCAAGTAATTGGACATAAATACGATAGTTATGTCTGTTTATCTCCTAGATAATAAAACAGATTATCATACAGCAATTCCAACAATTTTAGGCAATTTAAAATTATATAACTTATGAAAAAACTCTCCCAAACTCCTTCTCCGTGTCCTCTGTGTCCTCTGTGGTTCGTTTTTCCATTTCTTCTCAAAAAATAAATAAAATGTCCGCACAAAACGGACATTAATAAGGGCTTCTGTCACTTTTATTGGCTACAATCATGTGTGGAACATGATGCTTTTATTGTTAATGATTAGAATCAAAAAATCAAGGTTTTCTAATTAATTTACTAGACATAATTATCTGAATAATATAACCTCTTAATTCCTCTCTGCGCGCCAGTTGCTACAAGTCGGGGAACCCGCCCAACGCACTGGCTTGCCTCTGCGCCTCTGCGTGAGACAGAAAAAAAATTACAGACACAATTCCGATAATTAAGTCTTTTCTGTTCCGAGATTTCCTGAAAATATCAATTAAAAATATAAAGGTGGTCAGGTATAACAGCCCAAGGAATAAATATCTATTCTTGGGCTTTATTTATCCCTATTATCCAAATAACGACGCGGTGTATAAACCCATTCCTTCCCATAACTAAACTCAATTTTGCGAGTCTGTGAAGAACCAACCAGAATAATAGTTCGCATATCGGCATCTGTTGCTTCCAACTCTCCAAGAGTTATCACCTTAACCGCTTGTCCTGGTCTACCAAGATTTCGCCCCAAAACTACCGGAGTATCTGGCTTTCTGTACTTGAGTAAAATGCTTTTCGCTTCTGCAAGTTGCCAAATGCGGTCTTTAGAAACAGGATTATAAAAGGCAATGACAAAATCAGCTTCAGCCGCAGCAGCGATACGCTGGGTGATAATTTCCCAGGGTTTTAAAATGTCAGAGAGAGAAATTGCACAAAAATCATGCCCCAAAGGTGCGCCAATGGCGGCGGCGGCGGCTTGCATAGCAGAAATGCCAGGAGCGACTAAAATATCAATATGCTGCCATTCTGGTTTGTTGTAGCGGTCTATAACTTCAAATACGGCTGTGGCCATGGCATAAATCCCAGGATCACCGGAAGAAACTACAGCCACATATCGCCCTTCTGCTGCCAAGTCTAAGGCCATTATTGCCCGCGCTTCTTCTTCTCGGTTGTCAGACTCATGACGGCGTTTACCATCAGCTAAAGAACCAATTAAATTGATGTAAGTTTTATAACCTACTAAATCTGTGGCAGAGTTAAGAATATCCTTGACTTGGGGAGACATCCATTGTGATGCACCGGGACCAGTACCAATAATGGCTAATTTACCTTGTGGTTGACCGATTTTGTTGGGGTTGATGATTTGGGGAGAAATAGCGGCCACCGAGTTCTCTAGAGAAGCTAAAATTGTCCCATTGGTACCTGTGGCAGCTAGGGCGATCGCTGTGGCTGAGTTATAATCTTTTTGAGCAAAAAATCGGGCAGGTACTCCTAAAGCCTTGGCTACAGCGTGAATTGTTGGGTTAGCAGCTAGGCACAGAGGGGCAAAAATGCCGGCGACTGAGGTGGGTGCAAGTTTAGCCTCCCCTAGTAGTTGATGGATTAAAGTCAGGGTTTCCGGTTCTGTTGTGGTGAGTGCGATCGCGATCGCGGCAGGATGATAAACTAAACAGTTAGGTTGAGGAATCACCATCTTTTCTGTCACCTGGATAGTTAATTCTCCTTGGGAATCTATTGGTAATTGACTTTCACTTAACCAAGGTGCTATTCCTTCTAACTTAACTTTTGCCCCTGCTAACAAATCAGCAATAAATTTTTTTCCATCTTCTGGATTAGCTAAATGATATCCAGGAGGAGGAGACAATAAAGCAGTCTGAAAACGTAAATCCCCTGTAGTTGTAATCGCTGCTTTCACCTCTAACGCTTCCCCAATCAGACGCGCTAAATCATTCACTCCACTCAATCCACCCAACAACGGCACTACAGCACTACCATCTTCAGCCACAGCTAATACTGGTGGTTCTTGACCTTTATCAGTTAATAATGGTGCCAAAGTTCTAATTAAAATCCCCGCAGCACAGATACCAATAATTGGTGTTCCTGAAGCGAACAACTCCCGCAATGTTTCACCGAAATTCGTGAAATTGATATCAACATCTGAAGTACGATTTGCTAAACCATATAATTTGGAATTTGGTAAGACATTGATGATTTGCCGCCCCACTGCCACACTATTTTGGCTTAATACCACTACAGCAGGAGCAATTCTTGTTTTTATATTAGACATTTTTAAATAGGACTTGCTGAAAAATTTTTTTGGTTAGGGCTAGGAGTCAGGAGTCAGGAGTCAGGATTAGAAGAAGAGAAGAATACTCTTGAATCTGGTCAAGTGATAGGTTTTTAGTAGTTTCAATCCTTATTCCTCTGTGTCCTCTGTGCCTCTGTGGTTCGTTTAGATCATAATTTTTGTTTAGTTGGAATCACAATCATCGAAAAATAGGGAACTTCCTCCGGGTTCACTTCATCTAGGGGGATTATTCGTTGTTCTGTCGTTGTTGCCCGTTCAATATACTTTGCCCGTGATGCCATGCCCAATTGATGCAGGATATCCCGAACCTTTGTAAAGTGACGACCCAATTTCATAATTGCGGCTGCATCCGTTGATAATAGATGAGAAGTTAACATTTCTGTGGGTAGTGTCGCCGGTAGAACCGTGAGAATATCGTTGTAATAAGTAAAAGGTACGCCCAAGGAAACAGGACAGGCCATCAGAGAAGAAATTCCAGGCACAACTTCCGTTTGATACTGTTCAGACAAGCGAGTGTAAAGGTACATAAAAGAACCGTAAAAAAACGGATCACCTTCACACAAAACAACCACATCCCGACCGGCTGCTAGATGGACAGCAATGGGTTCAACCTCTTGGTCGTAAATGGATTTGGCTTTTTCTGGTTCTAAAGCACGGGGGAGATGGTAGGGTACTTCAATTTGATTTCCAGGTAAATATTGCGACACAATTTTTCTGGCGATACTTTCCCGGTCTGTGGCTGATTGATAGGCAAGAACTGGGGCAGAACGTAATATTCGCAAGGCTTTTAAAGTTAATAGTTCTGGATCTCCAGGTCCTACACCTATTCCATACAGACGACCTCCATTTTCAATCATTATTCTTCCTCTGTTGCTAAGGCGTTAATTGCAGCAGAGGCGATCGCACTCCCGCCCCTTCTGCCATGTAAAGTTAAAAATGGGACATTGCGACTATCTGCGGCCAATGCTGCTTTTGATTCGGCTGCACCCACAAACCCCACCGGAAACCCTAAAATTACTGACGGACGAGCCACCCCTTCATCTAGCATTTCCAATAACCGGAATAAGGCTGTAGGCGCGTTACCAACGACCACCACCGCCCCCGCGATATGCAATCGCCATAATTCTAATGCTGCTGCTGACCTAGTAGTTCCTAAGCGTTTAGCAATTCGTGGCACTTCTAAATCACCTAATGTACAGATCACCTGATTATTTGCTGGTAATCTCTGTCTTGTTATCCCTTCAACAACCATTCGACAATCACACAAAATTGGTGCGCCACCTGCTAAAGCTTTTCTAGCCGACTCTACAGCCGTTGGTGAATATGCCAAGTCTGTAACAATATCCGTCATACCACAGGCGTGAATGAGACGAACAGCAACTTTCGCTACATCAGGTGGGAGAATGTCTAGGTTCGCTTCTGAGCGGATAATAGCAAAGGAATTGCGGTATATTTCGTTAGGATCGCGGATATAGTTAAGCATTCGATTTTGGATTTGGGATTTTGGATTGATTTTATAGTAAATAATTGTTTATTTTCATTTTTTTAAAGTATCCTTTCAGATATATCATGAAAAACTCGTATTTACACGGGAAGTTCTAGCATAATAGGTTTTATAGAAATTTTTTTGTCATCCGCGAACCTTAATAAGTATAAGTTTTACATATTGCTACTGTTGCAAAAATATCTATTTTATGGTTTGGCGATTCTAGGGAAGTGAGATAGCCCAAGCGCTCCGTAAGAATCGCTCTCTATCTTAATATACAAGTATTAATTTATTATGCCTGGATAAGGAGAGCGATCGCTAAAATTAGTTCTTAAATTATGATCAAAAATAGTTTCTGTATCATAAATTACCAAGTCTATTTTATTTAAAACTGGTTGGGACATGGACTTTTACAAAATTACGAAAAATCTAGATTTGTAGGATTTGAGTATAAGTAATGAGACAGTATTGATTACACAACTGATTTTTTTGTTCCCTGTTCCCTCTCTCAACGAATGAATTTAATTTTGTCCGACTACTTAGCTAAACCCCTACCCACAGAATTTAATAATTAAGCCTTACAAATAATAAAATATTTTCAACCCTGTTCTCTGTCCCCTGTTGCTTACTATATTTTACCTTTTGGGAGAGAGTGAATTACCTATTAAGATAGACAAAAAATATCTAAATTAACGCATAAGATAGATTTAGAGGTAATCTTATATCTAGTTGGTGTTTTCAGCATTTTTTTAATACCTAGTGAATTGTCACTAAAAAACTTAAAAGATCAAAAAAACACCACTAAATAGGGTTTTAAATCAGAAATATTCGTTTGGAAGGTCAATCATGAAAGTTGCCCAAATTGCTCCACTTTGGGAGAGAGTACCGCCTCCAGCCTATGGTGGAATAGAATTAGTAGTGGCATTGCTAACCGATGAATTAGTTAAACGTGGACATGAAGTGACATTATTTGCATCAGGTGATTCTCTCACTTTAGCAAAATTAATATCTGTTCATCCCCGTGCTTTAAGACTCGATACTCATGTAAAAGATACCAGCATTTATGAACTTCTACAAATAGCTTCAGTCTATGAACGAGCAGAAGAATTTGATATTATTCACTCCCATATAGGACACACATCCTTAGTCTATACGAATCTTGTCAAAACTCCTACAGTTCATACTTTGCATGGTATTTTTACCCCAGACAACGAGAAAATATTTAAGTATGCCAAAAAACAACCATACATTACTATTTCCAATGGTCAAAGAGAACCCCGTTTAGAACTAAATTATGTAGCGACAGTTTACAACGGTATTGATGTTAGTAGTTATGAGTTTTATCCTCAACCAACAGACCCACCTTATTTAGCATTTTTAGGCAGATTATCTCCAGAAAAAGGAGTACATTTAGCAATTGAGATTGCCAAAAAAACTGGGTGGCGATTGAAAATAGCAGGTAAAGTAGATAGGGTGGATGTAGAATATTTTGAAACAGAAATTGAACCCCTAATTGATGGGAAACAAATTGAGTATTTAGGTGAAGCTAATCATGCTCAAAAAAATGTCATTATGGGAGGTGCAGTAGCGACTTTATTTCCTATCACTTGGCGAGAACCTTTTGGGTTAGTGATGGTAGAATCAATGGCTGCTGGTACACCAGTAATTGCCATAAGGTTGGGTTCAACCCAGGAAATAATTGCTGATGGGAAGACAGGCTTTTTATGTGATACCGTTCAAGAATGTATTGAGAAAATTGACAAAGTAGGCGAATTAAATCGTTATGCTTGTCGTGATCATGTCGAAAATCATTTTAGTGTCCAGAAAATGACAGATGGCTACGAAGCCGTTTATCAAGACATTCTTAAAAAAGAATATGCCAGAAAAAACGGATATTTACGTCCTGCTTTAGTTAATTAAATTTAGCCCGAATTGTCTCTATGCGTTGGCGATTTACTCCTAAGTCGCCATAGCCTAAGCGGGAAGCAGAACGGACATGAATGATTTTAGTATTACGGTCTAAATAAAATTCTACATCATCGACAAATCCCATCAAAGCAGTTTTAAATTCTGCATATAAATAATCATCGGTTTCTGTAATTATTTTAGTTCCTGGTAAAGATTGAATAATACTTTTCAGCTTGGCTAATACCTGTTCTGGGGTAGATGTAAAACTCAATGGTGCTATTGTGTGCAGTTGATCTGAACTTTGAGAACAGACACAATTAGGACTAGGAGGACAGGGTGCTAATTTGCCATCTTGCACACCTAAATTATTTGGTCTTTTACCTGCAAATATCATAATTATGTTTAATCCTTTGGAGATATTGTTTTTTCTTCCCAATGATAGACAATCATACCATTGCTAAAGTTATTCCTCTGGCGGGCGATCGCGCGATCGCTATATCATGCCCTTAAAGTCTATCCTAAAATAATTTTATGATATCTACATTTTCCATTAACAATGCTCAACGCCTACAACTCCAACCCTTAGAAGTTCCCAACCGTTTATTACTAGGCCCTGGTCCCTCTAACGCCCATCCTGCCGTATTACAGGCGATGAATACCTCCCCCGTAGGGCATCTAGATCCCGCCTTTTTAGCCCTGATGGATGACATTCAAGCCCTGTTACGTTACATTTGGCAAACGGAAAACCCCCACACTATCGCCGTCAGTGGCACGGGTACAGCCGCTATGGAAGCCACTTTAGCTAATACGGTGGAACGGGGAAATGTGGTATTAATTGGTGTAGCTGGTTATTTCGGTAATCGTTTAGTAGATATGGCGGGAAGATATGGCGCAGATGTGCGAACCATGACCAAACCTTGGGGACAAGTTTTCAATTTAGATGAAATCAGTACAGCAGTAGAAACCCATAAACCGGCGATTTTAGCTTTAGTTCATGGGGAAACCTCCACCGGCGCACGTCAACCATTGGAAGGTGTAGGTGAATTGTGTCGCAAACATGGAACTTTATTATTAGTAGATACGGTGACAAGTTTAGGAGGTGTTCCCATCTTTTTAGATGAATGGGGTGTCGATTTAGCTTATAGTTGTAGTCAAAAAGGGTTAGGTTGTTCTCCTGGTGCGTCACCTTTTACCATGAGTTCCCGGGCGATGGAAAAGTTGCAAAAACGTGAAACTAAGGTAGCAAACTGGTATTTAGATATGTTGTTGTTGGGGAAATATTGGGGTGTTGAACGGACATATCATCATACTGCGCCAATTAATTTATATTATGGTTTACGGGAAGCCTTGCGTTTAGTAGCAGAAGAAGGTTTAGAAAATTGTTGGCAACGTCATCAAAAGAATGTAGAGTATCTTTGGGAAAGTTTGGAAAGCATCGGTTTAAAAATGCACGTGGAGAAGGAATACCGACTACCAACGTTAACTACTGTTTGCATTCCTCAAGGGGTAGATGGAAAAGCCGTTGCCAAGCAGTTATTACTTGATCATAATATTGAGGTTGGTGGTGGTTTGGGGGAATTAGCCGGTAAGGTTTGGCGTGTCGGTTTGATGGGTTTTAATAGTCGTCCTGAAAGTGTTGATAAGTTGGTTGAGGCTTTAAAACAAGTTTTAGGTAAATAGGGTTTTTGTATTTGGGTGCGTTAGCAGTGAGTTAGCGCACCTGTGAAAGATACTACGTGTTAATTTTGATATATTACTATTATGTCAAACATGGGCTGTATGTGGCTTTCGAGTTATCGTTGTGGAAGACTATCAGAAGCCTTATGGGATAAGAGATTCAGAATTAACACACTAGAGGAAATCCTTGGCTTATCTGTCAAAATTAACACTCTACCCCCTGCTCCCTGCCCTATTCCCTACTCCCTATCGCCTATTGCCTATAATCCTATAATATAAAAGTAAGTTTTTTCTAGGAATTGCGATGATTACTCCCCAGCAGGTTGAGCTAATGATCAAGGCCGAACTGCCAGACGCACAGGTGCAGGTGCAAGATTTGACTGGTGGTGGAGACCACTATCAAGTAACAGTAGTTTCATCGCAGTTTGCAGGTAAAGGGCTGGTACAACAACACCAGTTAGTTTATGGTGCCTTGCAACAAGCTATGTCTACAGAAGCGATTCATGCCTTAGCCCTCAAAACATATACCCCGGAAGCTTGGCAAACTACAGCCGTTTCATAACATTATGAGTCAGGATAAAGTTTTATTTTATACTGCTCACATCCCATTCTCCAAAGCAACATAGGAAACAAATAGCATGACTCCAGAAATTCAAACAAAAATTGATACCCTGTTACAAGAAAACAAAATTATGGTTTTCATGAAGGGAAACAAGTTAATGCCTCAATGTGGTTTTTCTAATAATGTTGTGCAAATTCTCAATACATTAGGAGTTCCTTTTGAAACAGTTGATGTTCTCTCTGACCAAGATATTCGTCAGGGAATCAAAGAATATTCCAACTGGCCGACAATTCCCCAAGTTTATATTAATGGTGAATTTGTCGGTGGTTCTGACATCCTAATTGAGTTATATCAAAAAGGTGAACTACAGCAAATGGTAGAAGTTGCTTTAGCTTCTTAAAATCTCGGTCTAGTGATTAGACATCTGGTGAAAATTAAATCTGCGTGGACTAAAACTTCTGTAGAGACGTTCCATGGAACGTCTCTACAATCTTTACCAGAGATGTCTATTCGATAAACCCTTCTCCTATCCTTCTGTTTAGGGGAGTAAGGACGTTCGATTGATCGCATTATCTCCGGCTTTTGCGGATTACTTGACCAAAATATGATACTATTGTAGGCTGGGCAATGCCTAGCTTACTTAGGTCTTGCTGATTTAAGCTATTTTGCGCGTCCAAATAGCGATCGCTTGCCCATTAGCTGTGTTTATTTGTCGTAAGTTGGTAGTTAGACAAAAGTTAAAAGAATTTTCAGCAAGATAGGAGGAAATGATATAGCGATCGCTAAGGTGTTTAGGATATCAACTGATGGTATAGGGTGGTGTATGACTTTTGCCTCGTCAGCCAAACTATAGCCATAGATTCAGACTTTCACCTTTCACCTGCTATATCTAATTTCCTGTTGCCTAGTTATTTATTAGGCTGTAGCTTCTAGAGTTTCATCAATTTCTTGATCTTCTGGATCTACTTGGCGTAGTCGGATGTGTTTTTTCCCTAAAGTAATCAGAAATTCATCTCCTGGCTTGAGATTCATTTGCTTTGTATAAGCTGCACCTATCAATAGGTTGCCATTTGATTGTACACTAATTCTATAGCTGGCACTGCGTCCCCCACGACCATTGGCGCTAGACGAACCGTCCAACTCAATACCTTCAGCATCAATTAGGGCATTTAAGAACTTCATCATATTGACGCGCTCTATACCATTTTTGGTAATGGTGTAGTAGCCACACTCTTTGGCTTTTTCTTCCTTGCTTAAGGTTTCTAGCTCTTTGACTTTTATGAGAAGTTCTTCACCAACTAGGGGTTCAATATCAACTAGGGGTTCAATTTTTTTCTGTTTAGGCATCAACTTAGGTCGAAAATGATTGTTTGAAGTGGTTGAATGGATTTTATTTTAGCTGACTTTGAGCTAATAGGAACATGATCCTTTAGTTTTTATCCCAGCCTAGCCAAGTATATTACATTGATAGACAAAATTATGGAAATATTACTAATTTTATCAAGATATTTTAAAAATTTTTTTTGGGGCTATGCTGATAACTACTATAGAAATCAGGTTGGATTCATGAACTTACTCGTTGAGCCAGGCAATAGGAAAGAAGACAGGTAGACGTGTAGGTTCTTTTCCAGAAATTAAATATGAGTAATATTGTGGATGGTTTGTGAATTACTGCTAAACTATGTTGGTTTAGGCTGTTTAAATTCACGAAAAAGGTGATCTAGTCGCTAAGGGCGATAATGGAAAGGGAGAATGATAAGAAAAACTGATTTTCAGTCCTTGTCCATTGGCAAAATAACTGATAAATGAAACTCACGACTAAAGGACACTATAGTGTAAAGGCTTTGCTAGATTTGAGTTTATGTCCTGGATATGGACCCGAATCCGTGAGAGCGATCGCTAAACGTCAAGATATTCCTGCTCCCTATCTAGAAAAGCTGCTCATAGAAATGCGTCGTGCTGGGCTGGTAAATTCAATTCGTGGCAGCGTCGGTGGCTACCAATTAGCCAAAGAACCCGCTCACATCTCCATTGGCCAAATTTTAGAAGCGGTTGGTGAAAATTTGACTCACTTACCCCTTGACAACCCAACAGCTACACAAGCGGAAGATTGGGTAACGTTTACTCTTTGGCAACGACTCAATCAAAAAGTCAAAGAAGCTTTGTACAGTATTACCCTGGCAGACCTTTATTATGATGCTCGTAGTTGGCAAGCATCTCTTGGTGAAGAAGCTAGTTTTGTTGTTTAGTCCTTGATCATTAAAACTGGGTTTAATTAGCATACTAGAAATGGAGGACTAATATTTAATTAAATTTCTGCTCAAATTTAGCAATCACAGAAAGGAAGAAAAATAAATTATGACGGCGGTTGTTTTCATTTTGGCTGCCACTTTCGATTACTTAATTGGTGATCCCTGGGGTTGGCCTCATCCAGTCAGGGTGATGGGGTGGGTAATTTCTGGTTTGAGTAAATTTTTTGGGCAATATTGTCATACTCCTCTGGCACAACGTCTAGCTGGAATTATCTTAGGGTTGATTTTGATAGTTGGTAGTGGATTGGTAGGGTGGTTAATTATTGAAAGTGCTAAATGGGTACATCCCTGGTTAGGAGTGGCTGTCCAGAGTATTCTATTAGCTAGTTGTTTTGCCCTGCGAAGTTTACGGTCTGCGGCTGTAGATGTTATCCAACCTTTAGAGATGGGAAAGTTGGAGGAAGCAAGACAGATTTTAAGTAATTATGTAGGTAGAGATACAGAAAATCTGTCAGAGGCAGAAATTTTGCGGGCAGTTTTAGAAACGGTGACAGAAAATGCTACTGATGGGGTGATGGCTCCTCTGTTTTATGCTATTGTCGGCGGATTTATACCTGTAGTGGGTGCTGTTCCTTTGGCTTTGGCCTATAAAGCTAGTAGCACTTTAGATTCAATGGTGGGTTATAAAGAAGCACCTTATACTTATTTGGGTTGGTTCAGTGCGCGGTTAGAAGATTGTTTAACTTGGTTTCCTTGTCGATTAACGGTGATGACTTTGGGGTTATTATCTGCTAAACCCTGGGATGTTTGGCGCATTTGTCAGCGAGATGCTATTCAAGATCCTAGTCCTAATTCTGGGTGGAGTGAGTGCGCTTATGCTGCTGTGTTGGGTGTGCAGATGGGCGGAACAAATTGGTATGGTGGAGTGGCTAAAAATAAACCATTATTAGGAGATGCTATTTATGGTATTACACCAACGGCCATCAATCAGGCTTTGCAATTAACTAGATATGCTTTTTTATTGTGGTTAGGGATAGCGATCGCTATATTCTTATAACAGGGAACGGGGAACAGGGAATAGTGAACGA
>NZ_JAYGHC010000005.1:0-123625 GCF_034932285.1 Cronbergia sp. UHCC 0137 | reverse complement strand
TCATTCTATGGAGGTGAACGATTTTCCTGTGGAGATGAACGATTTTCCTGTGGAGATGAACGATTATTCCATGAAAATGAACAATAATTTCTGCCTCCTGACTCCTGACTCCGGTCACTGAGCGTAGCCGAAGTGCTGCCTCCTGACTCCTGACTCCGGTCACTGAGCGTAGCCGAAGTGCTGACTCCTGACTCCTGACTCCTGACAAACCCTACTTATATCTATGTCTACCAAAGTAGTACAAATTCTCTCATCAGAAGAACTACGTCGTACCTTGACTCGTATTGCTTCTCAGATTGTGGAAAAGACCCGTGATTTGTCCCAATTGGTTCTGCTGGGTATTTATACTAGAGGTGTCCCTTTAGCTGACTTATTAGCACGTCAGATTGAAAACCTCGAAGGTATTAACGTGTCTGTGGGATCTTTGGATATTACATTTTATCGGGACGATCTGGACAAAATTGGTTTAAGAACTCCAGCAAAAACTGATATTCCTTTTGATTTGACGGGGAAAACGGTTGTACTTGTAGATGATGTGATTTTTAAAGGTAGGACAATTCGTGCTGCTTTAAATGCAGTCAATGAGTATGGTAGACCAGAGGTGATTCGGTTAGCTGTATTAGTAGATCGAGGTCATAGAGAAGTACCAATTCACCCAGATTTTATTGGTAAAAAACTACCTACAGCTAAAGAAGAAATTGTGAAAGTTTACCTACAAGATTACGACGGACGAGATGCCGTGGAATTGCTTGGTAATTAAAGGCAGGAGGCAGGGGGCAGGGGGCAGGGGAAGCAGGGGAAGCAGGGGAAGCAGGGGAGGAATAATTAATTTATCACCAATCACCAATCACCAATCACCAATCACCCATTCACCGTATTAATAGTTTGCAAGAGTTGATTTGCTGTGTAAGGTTTACATAAAAAGGCTTTTACACCTAAATCATAAGCTGCATTTACTTTATCGCTGGTTACTAATCCACTGACAGCAACAATTTTGACATTTGGGTTAATTTTTTGGATTGTGCGAATGGTAGTTAGTCCATCCATACAAGGCATGACTATATCTGTTAAAACTAGAGATATTTGATCACGATGTTCGACATATAAGGCTATGGCTTCAATTCCATCACGGGCGATAATTACTTGATAGTTATATCTTTCTAGGGATGTTTTGGTAATTTCACAAATGTCGGGTTCATCATCTACGACCAAAATTAACTCTCCGTTGCCGGAAATTAAGGGTATCTCTGGGTCTTCTATGTTTTCTGTTTCATCTTGTGCTGGTAAATAAATATTAAATTGACTGCCTTTTCCTTCTTCACTATAGACATTAATAAAACCATTATGACTTTTAATAATTCCTAATACTGTAGAAAGTCCTAAACCTGTGCCTTGTCCAAGTTCTTTAGTAGTGAAAAATGGTTCAAAGATTCGATCTATGATTTTGGAATGGATGCCAATGCCTGTATCGGTTACGGTTATGAGAACATAATGATTTGCTTTAGCTTCTATGTGCATTCGAGCATAATTTTCGTCAACTAGAAAATTTTCGGCAGATATTTTTAATGTTCCACCATTGGGCATGGCATCACGGGCATTTACACATAAATTCATTAATACTTGATGTAGTTGAGTTCCATCACCAAATACTGTCCAAAGATCGGGTGAAATTTGAGTAAAAATTTCTATTGATTTAGGAAAGGTTTCTTTGGCAATTTGTTGAATTTCGATGATTAAATGTTTGAGTTGGAGGATAGTGCGATCGCCATCTAAACCACGGGTAAAAGATAATACTTGTTTGACTAAATTCGCTCCCCGTTTGGCATTATTAATTAAAATGGGTAAAATTTGGCGCGATCGCTCGTCTTTTATTTGCGATTCTAAAAGTTGAGCAGTCATTAAAATCGGGGCTAAAACATTATTTAAATCATGGGCAATTCCACTAGCTAAAGTTCCTATACTTTCTAACCGTTGAGTGCGTAAAAATTGGGCTTCTAGTTGCTTTTTCTGAGTAATATCAGTGTTAACTACCAGAATTGATTGAGTTTTATGACCAAACTCGCGCACTAAAGTCCAACGACTTTCGACAATAATTTCCTGGCCAGATTTAGTGATTTGATAGAGTTCTCCTTCCCATGAACCATGTTTCATTAACATATTCAAAGCTTCTGGCAACTTCGATAATTTTTTTTCTTGCCAGAGTTCCTGTGTCTTTTTTTTCAAAGCTTCCTCGGTTTTCCATCCATATAAACCTTCAGCAGCTTTATTCCAAAATAGGATTTGGTCATCTAAATCACTAACATAAATGGCATCCGTAGCAACATTGAGTAAAGCGGCCTGTTGGCGGATTTTGTGTTCTGTTTGTTTGCGCTCAATAGCGTAGCGGATAGAACGTTCTAATAGAGGTGCTGTCAGTTGGCTTTTTTCTAAATAATCTGCTGCTCCCGCTTTCATCGCTTCCAAGTCTATTTCTCGATCGCCTTGACCGGTCAATAAAATTAAGGGAGAAGTACAACCATAAGCAACCGCTTCCCGTAGCAGTTCTAAGCCATTATTAGCCCCTAAACGGTAGTCGATTAAATAGACATCATGTTGAACCAGTGCGATCGCTTGTCTTGCCAATTCATAACTTTCCACCCATGTCAACTCACAGCCAGTAACCTGAAATTCACTAAACCAATCACGAGTTAAAATATAATCATCTTCATCATCATCAATTAACAAGACTTTAATTGCCTGATTATCCATTTTTTTCCTCCCATTGCTCATAATGGCAGTTTGACAATTTCAAACCAGTATTTTCCTAAAGTTTTCATCATCTCTACTAAAGAAGTAAAATTTGCTGGCTTAATAATGAAGGAATTTGCACCCAAGTTATAAGTATTAACTATATCTTCTTCTGCACTAGATGTTGTCAGTATGATAACGGGAATTTGCCATAATTTGGGGTTACTTTTAATCTCTTTCAGTACCTCAGTTCCGTCTTTTTTAGGCATATTTAAATCCAACAAAATTAAACTAGGTCTTGGTGCTTTATCAATATCAGTATATAAACCACGGTGATATAAATAATCCATTAATTCCTCACCATTTTCCACGATATGTAATTCAATAGGCAATCGACTTTCAGCTAAAGCTTCACGAACTAATAAGCCGTCTTCTTCATCATCATCAGCCATTAAGATGGTGACGGTTGCTTGCCGACCATTCACTGTGGATTATCTCCTTTAGATTAATTATTTAATTATCATAAATGATCGCGCACATTTTTATCATTAACACTATTTTTGTGTGTGCTGGTAATCCTCCTATAGGAATAAATTTTATAAATGAGAATTAATTGGTAATTTGATGATGAATTTTGACCCTTTTCCTGGGTAACTTTGGGCTGTAATACTACCTTGATGACGTTCAGTAATTTTCCGGCAAATGGCTAGACCGATACCTGTACCTTCGTATTCACTGCGACTGTGCAGACGTTGAAAAACATTAAAAATCCGATCAAGATATTTTTCTGAAAAGCCAATCCCATTGTCTTCAACGATGATTTGACAAACTTCTTCAGTCACAGCAGAATTATCAGATGGATTGTTTAAAAACTGACTATATATTTTGACAATAGGTGGTTCATTTGGACGATGGAATTTGAGGGCATTACCGATAAGGTTTTGGAATAATTGTCGCATTTGTAGAGGATCGGCTTTAATGATGGGTAAAACCCCTACTTCTATATGTCCCTGAGTATGCTGAATCCGCACTTCTAAATCAGATAAAACTTCTTGAGTAATTTGTGCCAAATTGACCATTATAAATGGTTGCGCTTTGGTAGTAACTCGTGAAAGGGTTAACAAATCTTCTATCAAAGTTTGCATTCTTTGGGTCGCATTGTGCATCCTTGCTAAATAATCGCGTCCTTGTTCGTTTAAGGCATCTCCACAGGTTAATTGTAAGCGATCGCTAAAGGTTTGAATTTTACGCAGTGGTTCTTGTAAATCGTGGGAAGCAATAAAGGCAAATTGTTGTAGTTCTTCGTTGGAACGGATAAGTTCTTGGCGTTGATGAGTTTCCTGTTCTAAAATCAAACTCTGAGCTAAAGCAATACTAATTTGATCGGCAAGTTGGCGTAAAAGTCCTATTTCCCAATTAGTCCATTGTCGGGGATGGAGACATTGATGGGCAATAAGTAATCCCCAAATTTGATTTTTGATAAAAATCGGGACAACAAGGTGAGCTTTCACCCCAAATCGCTGGAGAAATTTTATATAATCAGGTTTAATTTGTGCTTGTTCAATATTGGTAATTGAGCTAATTTCTCCTTGATGATATTTGGTAATGTCATTTTCTCCAAAATAGGCATGAGTAATGTTTTGTCCTAAAATTATAGGTAAACCGGGAACAACAGCTTCTTTAACTGCTTCAAATAAACCATTCTTATGTAGTTGCAAAATTAAAACTCGATCTGCTTGCAGGAGTTTTTGGACTTCGGTAACGCTAGTTTGGAGAATTTCATCAATTTGTAGAGACTGACGAATTTTGAGCGTGATATTAGCGAATAATTGCGATCGCAAGTTTTGCCTTTGTAATTCTGCTTGACTGCGTTTGCGATCGCTCATATCCATCATCGCTCCAATCATCCGCACTGGCTTTCCTTTTTGGTTATGAACAACATAGCCCCGATCAAAAATGTAAATATAAGTCCCATCCCTACGCAAAAAACGGTATTCATTCGACCAAAATTGTTTACCACTATCAATTACAGTCCGCATATCTGCCGCGATTCGCTGTCTTTCTTCGGGATGTATTCGTTCACGCCACCAAACAATATCAGGCTGGATTTGTTCTATGGTATAGCCAAAAAGTGTTTCTACAGATGGATTCCAGCACACCTGATTAGTTACTAAATCCCAATCCCACAATACATCATTAGTGGCACGAGCAACTAATACGGCTAAAGAATAACGTTCTTCAGTCTTTTTTAGTGCTTCTTCTGTCTGTTGACGTTCAATAGCGATCGCTAATATGTTAGCAATACTTTGTAAGAAATAAAAGTTATCGTTTAGTAAATTTTCCTGGTTGTTAAATTTTACTTTTAACACACCAAATGGCTGCTTTTTTCCATGAATTACTACACTTATTCCATCATTAATTTCATTAGGTTTGTAAATAGTGTCATCTGGAGGAATAAATATATAGTTAGTTCTTCCTTTTGCTCTATTTACTCCTGTTTGTAATATTAAATCATCACAATCTGAAAGTTGTTTAAAAATCTGGCAAGACTCAATTTGTAAACTTTCGGCAACGAGCATCACACAATTATTTAAAAGGGAAGTTAATTCTGTTTCTACCAATGCAAGTTGACTGAATTGTGTTAGTTTCTGTTGCTGACTATGGTTTTTCAGTTCCTCTTCTATTGTATCCATAATAAATTCAGTAAGAGTTAAAAACTTGAAATTGGTAGATTACCACAATCTTCAATAAGTTTTAGAGGGAACTTTTAACGGGTAATAGGGAATAGAAAAACGAGTTACGGATAAAGAAGAAACGAACCACAGAGGACACAGAGGACACAGAGAAATAATTTTTAGTATACATCTTAGCCCCCTCCTCGCTTGCGGGGAGGGGGGTGGGGTTCTTGTTCCAGGTTTGATGACAATTTGCTGTAAAAACATGATATTGAAGTAATGACACTTTTCGCTGATCTTTAAACTCAAAACTAAAGTTTCTTATCTGTTCCCTATTCCCTATTCCTACTTTTGCTTAATAATTTACCCTCTCCTTAACCAAGTCTAATTGGAAATAGAGAGGGTAAATTTAGCAGTTAAGAACGTTTTAATTTTCTCTTGGAGGTAACAACAATTAGATGTTAAGATTCTGAACCATCTTGACCAACTACTTGTGATTTAAGAGTTGTAATTTCACTGGTTAACTCTTGTCTGGTTGAGGCTTTGAGTAAATAACGGTAAATAAACCAAACTGAGTAACCAATACCAATCAATTCAAAAGTAGGTGCTACTAAGGGAATATCATTGAGGGCATCCAATACTGCCAAGAGTACCTTAACTGTGATTACTGCTGTCACAATTAGACCGACGCTAACTAGAGGCTGCTTGTATTGGTTGAAAAAACTACCTATATATTCAGGTAATGTGCCTAAAAAGCCAGAAATTTGTTGACCGTATTTTAACCATTGTTCTTGAGACTGAACAGGAGGCTGAAGTTTGGTAATAGTTCCTGTTTGGGTGTTAATCTCTGGGATTGTGGTTTCTTTGGACTTGGTTTCTGTGTATTCTGGTTCTTGCATTTTCACTTCCATGTTTTGACAGTTGAGTTTTTTATCGGGACAATTACAACTAAAAGGCTGTTGAGTAGGCAATTGATTTTTGCTTCAGCGCAATTGTAAGCATTCAGTTTAGGCTACAAATAGCTTTTTGTATCCTATAACCTTAATTATCCCGTCGCCTCTACTGCAACAACTACAAGGTAGAAAGTCCGTAGAAGGATAGAATAAAGTACAAATTAGGCAAAAATCAGTTTACCTCTCATGTACACAAGCCTAAACGCCGATTTTATCTGATATTTAAGCTATTTTAAAGTCCGGCTACAGATTAATTTATCAGAAGATTATGGATAGATGCTGGATATAGGGTTAGGAGCTAAGATAACGCTGTTGACTGACTTGATTGATTTTAATCACTTTTAGAGCGATCGCTACCTTACCGCAGGTATAGCACAAGTTAGACTAATTTAGTGATTTTGGTAGGAGGGTAAGGAGATTGAAAGAATGCCAGATCAACAACCAACTTTGCTTGATAGCAGTTCAGAAGAACTCTCAACCGGGGAATTTTCCGTACAGGGGAAACTTCATAGCAGTTCTTGGCGGATTCATCAAAAAATCGGCTATGGTTACTTTATGGCGATCGCTATTGGTTTTTTTGGTTCTTTGACTGGATTGGTGCTGGCTAACTACTACCGGGGTAGAGAAATCAGACAATTTAATCAAGCCAGTGAGCAAGGACAACTTTTAGCTAATTATCGAGATGCGGTGGTAGGAGCGCAATTGCACAGTTTTAATTTAGTTGCTGTATTGGAAGATGCAAAACAGCTACAAAAAAAGGAATCTGATTTTCTCAATTCTATCCAAAAAGCACAAAAATTAGAACAACAAATAGCTGGGTTCATAGATAGTAAACCTCAACGGTTGGCGGTTTCACGGGCAATTTTACAGAAGCTATTACAGGATTACTCTACAAATTTAAAATCCTATATTCAACAAATAGAGGCTGTTTTGCAGCAACTTGACTCATATCCGGTGAGTTTAGAGCAGTTTGCGTCAGCTAGAAAGCAGTTGTTAGCAATTATGCGTGGTGAAACTGCGGTAAAACTAGATCATCTCTCGGAACAATTGACGACGATTTTGCGGATTGCTCAAGAACAGGAATATGAGAGATACAGGGATGTAGAGCAAGCTAAGGGTGTAGAAAGGTTGATGGTGATTATGAGTATGCTGGTATCTGGAGCGATCGCGGCGGTGATTGCTTGGCGTACCAGTCGAGCGATCGCTGAACCTGTGATCACTGTAACCCAAGTTGCTGAACAAGTGGCAAGAAAGTCGAATTTTGATTTACGCGCACCGGTCAATAGTGATGATGAAATTGGTTTACTAGCTAAATCGCTCAACCGGCTGATTGAAAGAGTCTCTGAGCGCACCAAGGAACTACAACAAGCCAAGGAACTAGCCGAAGCTGCCAGTTCCGCCAAAAGTTTGTTTTTAGCCAACGTCAGCCACGAATTACGCACCCCCTTAAATGCGGTAATTGGGTTAAGTCAACTCTTGCAAGATGACGCTACCGATTTAGAATTAACACCTGATTTTATCACAGACTTAGAAACAATTAATTCTGCTGGTAGACATTTACTCGCATTAATTAACGACATTCTGGATTTATCAAAAATTGAAGCTGGAAAAATGAATCTTTATCCAGAAACATTTGAAATTTCGACTTTAATTAACAATGTTGTTCTCACAGTCAAGCCAGCCATTGAAAAAAATGGTAATACCTTGATAGTCGATAGCGATCGCCAACTAGGAACAATGTATGCTGATCAAACTAGAATGCGACAAGTATTATTAAACTTACTCAGCAACGCCGCCAAATTCACCACCAATGGACAAATTACCCTAACCATCAAAACCGAAAAAAAAGAACCATTTGATTTTATTAAATTTACCGTCACCGACACCGGAATTGGAATGTCTTCCCATCAACAAGAAAATTTATTTCAACCATTTATCCAAGGAGATACATCCACAACAAAAAAATATGGCGGCACTGGTTTAGGACTAGCCATTAGCCATCACTTTTGTCAAATGATGGGTGGTGAAATCATCGTTAATAGTCAACTTGAAATCGGTTCTAGCTTTACAGTGCGTTTACCCTTAACAGTGCAAGAATAAATTGGATTTTTCCAAGCTATTGCCAATTGTGAAAAAGTCTCCCTTATAGCATCAAAAAAACTCAATGCCGCATTAAAATTACTCTGGGCAATATAAGCAAACTGTTCGTCAACGTCAACACTAGCTTTTGGTCTAATTACAATTCGTCTAGTCATTGCTATTATTTGCGGATTCTTTCAAGAAGTTGGGTGCGTTTTTGTTCCCACCATTCATCCGTAATTTCAATTGCTTCACCGCTATCTAAGCCTTCTAATAGTAATGTTTCTATTCGTGCTTGTGACACTTTTTCTAATTCTTGACGAATCAAGTGTCGAATATATTCACTTGTGGTGCTGTAGCCACCTTTTTCAACCTGTTCATTGATAAAGTCCCGCATAGAATCGGGAAGAGAAATATTTACTGTAGTCATAGCTAATAATTTTTTATCTTTACTGATGATTTGATTATGGCAAATATTGTCAATTTTTGTCAAATATTTTTGTGGCTGTGGGGGGGGTGCGATAGCGCAAGCTGTGTTTCGATCACTTACAATGCGTCAGTCCTAATTTAATAGCCTAGAATTGTATGTATTGATTCTCTTTTTTGTAGCCTGGGCTAATGACAACAAGCACTGACTTTCTCAACCACCTTAACCCCAATCAACGCCAAGCCGTAGAACACTACTGCGGACCCTTACTCGTCGTTGCTGGTGCTGGTTCTGGCAAAACTCGAGCGCTAACTTATCGCATTGCTAACTTAATTCTGACCCATCGTGTTCATCCCGAAAATATTTTAGCGGTGACATTCACCAACAAAGCCGCACGGGAAATGAAAGAGAGAATCCAAAAGCTATTTGCTGAACAACTAGCAATTAGTCAACATGGTAAAAAGTTCGATTTATTACCAGAATACGAACAAACACAATTGCGATCGCAAGTTTATAAAGATACTATCAAAAACCTGTGGTGTGGTACATTTCACAGTTTACTTTCCCGTATTCTCCGCTTTGATATTGAAAAATACACAGACGAAAAGGGACGACGCTGGAATAAAAATTTCTCTATTTT
Source organism: Cronbergia sp. UHCC 0137 (assembly GCF_034932285.1). Classification (NCBI taxonomy): domain Bacteria; kingdom Bacillati; phylum Cyanobacteriota; class Cyanophyceae; order Nostocales; family Nostocaceae; genus Cronbergia; species Cronbergia sp. UHCC 0137. The sequence goes on along the minus strand of NZ_JAYGHC010000005.1, from coordinate 114,124 downwards.
TGATGAATCCGATGTCCAAACTTTAATAAAAGAAATTGTTACTAAAGATCTAAACTTAGATAATAAAAAATTTGAACCTAAATCAGTCCGTTACGCCATCAGTAACGCCAAAAATCAAGGCTTATCTGCCCAAGAATTTGAAAACGAACAACCAAATTATCGCGGTAGAGTCATTGCCGATGTTTATAATCGTTATCAAGAAAAACTAGCACAAAATAACGCCCTAGATTTTGATGATTTAATTCTTGTTCCTACCCGCTTATTTCAACAAAATCAACAGGTATTAAATTATTGGCATCGCAAATTTTGTCATATTCTCGTAGATGAATATCAAGACACCAACCGAACTCAATATAATCTAATTCGTCTATTAGTTACCAATGGCGAAAATGATAAAAATGCTTGGAAATGGCAAAATCGCTCAGTTTTTGTAGTTGGGGATGCTGACCAATCAATATACAGTTTTAGAATGGCAGACTTCACCATTTTGTTAGAGTTTCAACAAGACTTTGGTGATGGTTTAGCAGATGATGATACCCGCTCAATGGTCAAATTAGAAGAAAATTATCGCTCCTGTGAAAATATTCTCCAAGCAGCTAACGAATTAATAGAAAATAATACCCAACGCATTGATAAAATTCTCAAAGCCACCAGAGGAGCAGGTGAAGAAATTTATTTTTATAAAGCCGATGATGAAATGGCAGAAGCAGAATTTGTCATCAATCAAATCCGCACTTTAGAATATCAAAATCCTGAGATAAATTGGGGTAACTTTGCCATTCTTTATCGGACTAATGCTCAATCTCGACCCTTTGAAGAATTATTAGTTAAATATCAAATTCCTTACACAGTAGTAGGAGGAATGAAATTTTATGACCGGAAAGAAATCAAAGATGTGATAGCTTATTTAAGAGCGATCGCTAACCCAGCCGATACAGTCAGCTTATTACGGGTTATTAACACCCCCCGGCGAGGAATTGGAAAAGCCACCATAGACGCTTTAATGAACGCTTCCCAGCAATTAAGTACAACCCTGTGGGAAATATTAAGTGATGAAACCTCAGTCAACACCTTAGCTGGACGTTCGGCCAAAGCTGTAAATAACTTTGCAGCCATGATTCAAAAAAGTCAAACACAAATTACACAAGTTCCTGGTTCGGAAATTTTGCAAGGAATTTTAGAAGATTCTGGTTATATCCAAGATTTGCAAAATCAAGGTACAGACGAAGCCGACGATAGAATCAGCAACGTAAATGAACTTTATAACGCCATACTGCAATTTCAAGAAGAAAACGCCGGTGAAGACGTTTCCCTACAAGGATTTTTACAAAGTGCGGCCTTAGCTTCCGACTTAGACAACCTCAAAGAAGGACAAACCGCCGTTTCTTTAATGACATTACACGCCTCCAAAGGGTTAGAATTTCCCGTAGTCTTTCTAGTCGGCTTAGAACAGGGATTATTCCCCGGCTACCGTTCCCTACAAGATCCTCAAGCCTTAGAAGAAGAACGTCGTTTATGTTACGTCGGCATCACCCGCGCCCAAGAAAGGTTACACTTATCCCACGCTAGAGAAAGAAGATTATATGGTACAAGAGAACCAGCCATGCGATCGCAATTTCTCGACGAACTACCCCAAGAACTATTAACAACTCGCCAAAAAACAAGTCGCAGCTTCACTAAACCCGCCACAACAACCAGTGATAAACAACAAAAAACCGAGAATTGGCAAGTAGGCGATAGAGTTTTGCATAAAAGCTTTGGTATTGGCGAAATAAGCCATATTTTCGGCGAAGGAAACAAAATTTCCGTAGCCATTAAATTCGCCAGCTTAGGACAAAAAATCATAGACCCCAGAGTAGCCCAACTACAAAAACTTGATTAAGAAAGATTAACCATGAACATTAACCTTGTACCCGTAAATATTCCTGGTTTAGCTCCCACTAAAATCAGAGCAAAAGATATCTTTCCCACATTTGCTCATAGGCCTGTTCCATATCACGAGCAAATTGTTTACCATTCCACAGTGGGGCTGTTTGTCTTGATTGTCGAAGTTTCCAAGCTACTTGTTGCCTTAAAACAGCATCTTTACCCAAACGTACACCCCATTCTACATACTCTTCATCGCTCCAAGCAATACCTTCGGTTACACCCACATTCATCATCATTGTGTAACTGTTCCGGGCTGCAAATTGTTGTCCAACTCTAGTGACAATGGGGATACCCATCCAGAGTGTTTCTAAGGTTGTGGTTGCTCCGTTGTAGGGGTAGGTATCTAAAACAATATCAGCAATGGCTAAATTTGCTCTATGCACAGCCTCAGAAAAGTCTAAGGGCAAAAATCGCATTTTGTCAGCATTTACCCCTTCTTGCTCTGCTAACTGTCTAAAGAATTGCTGTACAGTTTCCGAGTCCCCAAATCCTTTAATTAAAAAGTAGCTATTGGGAACTTCTTTAATAATTTTCATTTGTAACCGTGCTGTTTCAGGATGACGTTTATATCCTCTTTGTCCACTCAGATAAACTACAGCATCACTAGGAATATCAAGCTTATCACGTCGTAAAGTTGGGACACCGACTTCAAAACCATCTACAGCGATATAGGTTTGGGGTAATCTCCAGATTTTTTCGGCATAGTAATCTTGAGCCGAATCTGGTAAAACATAAGAATCAGCAATAAAGTAATCTACTGTGGGTATTCCTGAAGCATCCCAACCTAACCATGTTGCTTGTACTGGTGCGGGTTTGAGTGCCATAATCTCGCAAGCAACATCGAGGGTAATACTATCCAAATCTATTAAAATATCAATTTCATCTTCATAAATTTTTTCAGCAATATCATCACTGTGCATTCCTCCTAAATAGGCTTGGGTCGCATTGTTGATATACCATTGCTGTAAAGGATCGTTTATTTGTTTATAATTAATTAAATAGGCATGAATTTGATATTTATCTCGGTTATGATGCTGAAAAAGCCAACGAGCTAAAAACCCGACTGAATGATTGCAAAAACAGTGAGATACATAGCCAATTTTAGTTAATTTATCTTTTTTATTGTTAGTTCTTTGGCTATAACGGTTAATTTTTTCACTAGCATAGTTTTGGATATTGCTTTGGCAGAAGTTAGCTATTTGATTATGAATTAACCTATTTTTTTGTGGATGATCTTCTATGTAAGCAGCAAAGTAATTTGCTTGATATAAACGCAAAACTCTCGCTACTTCTAAATCTGTCTTATTTTCTGCAATTAAAGATTCTATTAAAGATTTCTGTTGTGCTACAGCTTCACAAGTTTCTTGCCAATAAATGGCAGCATCCATTAAACCTTTTTGTAAAATATAAGTTGAAAATGTTTTATCAGCTAATTTATCTGCTAAATTCACTCCTAATCTAGCTACTTCTATACCCTTGACATAATTATAATCAAAAAGATAAAATAAAGCTAGATGGTTTAAAACTTCTACATTTTCAGGTTCAAGACGTAAACATAATTCAATCAGTGGAATTGCGACTTTTGGCTGCCGCATTGAATATGTAATTTTAATAGTTGCTAGAACTACTGGATTAATAAAAGTTTTAGGTTTTTGGACATGATTTAGACAAGCTTCGGCAAATTGGAATACTGAGGGATGAAAAGGGTTATAATTAAGAACGGTTTTTAATGTTGGCCATAATAAATCAATATCTAAAATTTCCGTTGTTTGCAATAATTCAATTATGCCTAAATCTATTAATTCATCACCATTAAAAGTTTCTAATTTAATAGCGAGTTGAATTAAATGTAGAAGGTTAGTAAAATCTAGAGGATTTATTTCTCTGATATGTTGACGAATAGCTAAAGCAATTGTATTTTCTAAAAGACTTTCTCGACGTTTGGCTTCTTGGTGTAGAATTTGTATCAGTTCAATAGTCCATGCTTCAATCTGTTGGGGTTCTCCTGCTTCCATTCCCAACATCCAAGTTAGTTGTGCTTCTGCTTCTTGTTCTTGGAGCAATAACATTAATCCTAAGTTCCAGTAGTGTGATTTCACTTCTGGTTGTGCTGTAATTGCTTGTTCATAACAGTTAGCAGCTAGACTATATTCGTTTTTGAACCAATATTGTCGCGCTCTTTGTTCTAATGATGTGATATCTGGTTCAAGTTCTATATTGGTCATGTTTAAAAGTTTATCAAGTACAGGGACATAAATAAAAGATCATCCCTATTTAGTTTAAAACAAAATTAAGATGGATAGTCTAAACTACCCACCTCTATCAGATATAAAAAGGAAAAAGTGGAAAGGCTGTTACTTAACTACAGATGAGTAGCTAGCAGGACAGGTTGGGACTCTTGCAGTTCCTGTACCAGATGCTACACCATCTATTGAGGTAGTTACCTCGCCTGCTGTGACAGCTTCGCATAAAGCAGCTAGGGTAGCACCTTCACTTTGAGCGTTAGTAAAATAGACTACTGTTCCTACATAGCTCTTGAGGTCTCTTTTGTTAGACATACCGTTGTTAGCAACAATGTCAGTGCCAGTATCATCGGCTACATAAGAATAGTTAACTGTTTCACTAGCAATACCTAAGCCCATATTGCCTATAACATTAGCAAAGTCGCTATTTTCTAGGTAGTAAGCTTGTTGAGCGCGGTTCATTGCACCAACGTACTGTTTAGCTTCTGATTGCTTACCTTTGTTAGCTTGGCTGAGGAAGGAAGGAAGAGCGATCGCAGATAGTACACCGATGATGATGATTACTACTAATAGTTCGATTAAGGTGAAACCCTCGTCTTCTTTCTTTTTGCCGAGGATGTGTTGTAAGAATTTGGCTTTTAATTCGGTTTTCATGGCTGGTTTCCTTGATATTGGGGGGGGTTGTTCCGGTTATGGATATAACTTACCCAGTAGCGATCGCTTTCATATCACTTCCCAAATTTTTTTTACCACATTTCCTGTAATGCTTACTGCTGCTACTTTCTGTGACTTTCATCACTATTGCCGTCTAAAAGAACCCCACCCCTGCAAGCCTACCGTGTACACACAAGTCCATATCCCAACGGTTTTTAGTACAACCTACTTATATTTACTATTTAATAATTAACAACGGCACATCATAAAATTTAAACTTTTCATCTACCGTAATTATAGTTAATCCTTCGACTAAAGCTTGAGCAATTAACATTCTATCGAAAGGATCTTTATGATACATTGGTAAATCAGCAACTTTTATTCCATGTACCAACTTCATTTCTAAAACCTCTAAACAACTAAAACGCAAAGCTTCCTGTAAATTATTAGGAGCTATTAACTTGCCTAAAGACTGTTTAATAGAAACCTCCCAAGCACTAATAGCACTAACAAAAATTACATTTCCCCGATTAGTAATTATTTCTCGTACTTGATTTGATAACTTAGAATTATTTTCTAAAAACCATAACAAAATATGAGTATCTAGCAAAAACTCTTTATTCTTCTCCATACAAAGCAGCAATCACTTCTTCTGAAGTATCATCAAAATCATCGGAAATTTTAACTTGTCCTTGCCAAAAACCCGCAACTCTTGGCTCTAAAAGATTTTTATTACTCATCACCATCGAGCTATGATTTAAATCGGCTTTCTCAACCATAGGATCTTCGGTCGAAAGAGGTAAAACTTTTGCCCAAGGAACTCCTTGCCGAGTTAGCGTAATTTCCACATGATTTTGGATATCTGATAATAAATCAAGTAAATTATCAGATAAGTAAGCAATATCGAAAGTTTTTTCTGACATCGTTATTTATCTACTACTCACTACAAGTATTATATAGTAATCCTATTTAGGAATACAAAGTCTATATAATTTAATTTCTTTCAGGGGTCTATTTCATTAAAGATTCATAATTACTGGGACAAGTGGGGGCAAAATTTACTCCTGTTCCTGTGGTAGCAGGGGGTAATGAGGTAGTGACTATTCCCGCAGTTTCGGACTCACAAAAAGAGGCGAATGCTATGCTATCATTGTCACTATTTATTACATTTACTACTGAGCCTAGATAACTCTTCAAGTCTCTTAACCGAGCCATGCCATTATTACCAACTGCATCACTAACTGTATTGTTAACTTGATATTGATAGATATTTGTTTGTTCAGGAATACTAATGGCTAGGTTATTTATGTGAGGAGCAAAAGCACCATTTTCAAAAAAATACAATTGCTGTGCGCGATTCATGCCTCCAACCACCTGTTTACCCTCAGCTTGCTGGGCTTTTTTGGCTTGACTGACTAAGGAAGGGAGAGCGATCGCTGTTAAAATACTCATAACTAAAATCACTAACATCAGTTCAATTAGTGTAAAACCCTCTTCTGGCTGCTTTTTGTCGAGGATATATTGCAAAAACTTGGCTTTTAGTTCGGTTTTCATGGTTGGTATTAGCGATCGCGTTGTTAAAAATGTCAATTAAGATAAGATAAAATTTTTGGTATATTGACTTTTCTCAGGCGAAATCGGGTTTATACATAGGGGTTGCTTAATAAAGCTAAAAGCCTGATAAATCAAAGGCTTGAAGCTAAAAAAAAGACGGTAGGTGCAAGGTTATAGCGTCTTGTGTCTGAAAAACCTTGCACTTTTGTTGATAGCCAGGGATGAAAAAATGTTTTTAACTATCCTCCTGACTCCTGACTCCTGACTCCTAGCCCTAACGAAAGGACTTTTTCCGCAAACCCTACATATACCATTACCCACTAGCGATCGCTTTCATATCACTTTAACCTAACTTTATGGTAGCCAATGGGGATGAAACCCGACTAGGGGAAGTGCTTCTGGCTTCATTTCAATGTCCGTATTTTCTGCCAGGGGTAATAAAGGCATTAACCACAAACTACTACTAGCAATTGGTTCACCTTCATCTGTTTTTAAGGTGTTAGCTGGTAATGGTACACCAGTAGTTTCTAAGGATACTACTTGGTCAAATAACAAACCTAAACCATCGGGTGCTAAATTCATCTGCACATTCCGTTGACCAGGAGGTAACACTAAGAGGGGTTTTTGCTGCTCGGTTTTGAGGTTAATTGCTACCAAATAAGGTTGTTCTATATATTGTTCTTGAGAAATTAGCTGTGTCAACAAGCAATATAGAGTAGGGGAAGCAGTATCAAACTGGCAGTTGAGAATTGAACCTGTGGTTTTTAAGAGTTGTTTTTGTGTACCTTGGTTGGTAACTAAAAATAAATCTCGCGTGTAATCAGTATTAAATTTGACCATCGCTGCCTGAGAACCATCTTTAGAAAAAGCCTGTACTAAACCAAATTGGGGCAGAAAATCTAGGGGTTTAGTTGTATCAGTTTCTAAAGATAAAATTGCTGTTCCCTGTCCTTGGGCTACTGCTACGGCTTTACTATCAGGGGTAATTAAAAAGTCTCCACCAGGTTTGCCTTGTAGTTTTTTTGGTGTAATTTTGTCATCGGCATTACTAGGTACTGGTATATACCATAATCCAAAATCACCAGGGTTATCTCTTTTTCCCCGTTGTACAATGATCCTTTGTCCATCGCTGGATAGGTCAAATTTGAGGTTTTGATATTCTTTATTATCTAAAACCAAATCCATTTTACCTGCTGGTTCTGTTTCTTGCCCGACTTGGCTGGGAATACCTGTTGTGACTGTATAAAGTTGGGATGAAAGTAAGTCCGGTGTTTTGGATGAACGAGCGGATAGTAAGATTTTTTCACCGTTGGGAAATGGCTCAAAATCCATCACAATTAGGTCTTTGGGAGTAATTACCTTTTTTTGCCCTTGAGTTAAGTTATAGAGTACCAATTGTCCTTGTTCTTCTGGATTAGCACCAATATATAGAATAGCGCGATCGCGGGTGCTGAAACTACCTATAAACGGCTGCATTCGGCGATTTTTGCCTTCCTGTAACGAAAATTTATCTCTCGCTTCCGCTAATTGGACTTTATAGTTTGTGCCATAAGGTGCTGGTGTCACCAAAGTATAAACCATTCTTCGTCCTGCCCAACTGATTTTACCGACTAGAACTGGACAGTTTTTTGAATTATCCTCTGAGGTTTTGGTGTTGACTAGACAGTTTTTTGCGTAATCCTCTGGATTTTTGGTATCTACTGGATAAACTTTTAAATTTTCCTCTACGCTTTTCGTGTCCATTGGCCGGCTAAAGGTGAGGGAAAATGAGATATCTTCCGCGCCAATTTTCTGATTTTGCCAAGTAAAATTACGGACGCTAGGTTTAACTCCATCACCTTTCCAGATGATTAAACCAATTAGTAAACTTAATAATAATATGACAGCGATCGCTATTCGATCCAATGGTTGAATTAATTTTTGGGTTTTAGTCATAGGGAGTAGGGGGCAGGAGGCAGGGGGCAGGGGGGGCAGGGGAGGCAGGGGAGGCAGGGTGAGAAAGCTTGTTTGGATGACAAAAATTGGATAATTTAAGTAATGAGACAGAATTAATTACACAACTGGTTTTTCTGTTCCCTGTTCCCTCTCTCAACGAATGAATTTAATTTTGTCTGACTACTTATTTTTGGAGTTTCCTTAATAATCCTTAATAACTATAAGGATTTTTTGGTTGGGGAATCTTTTTCAAAGTATTAGCAGCGATGGTAAGTTGACGTTTACCTAAGACAATTTCTGTCACCATTTGTCCTTCTACTTCTAACCAAGTATCGGGTGGGAACTGATCGCGGTTTTCTGAGAGTTTAACGGGTAAACCTACTGGATAGACATCTGCGGCACAACAAGTAATTACAAATCTCGCTAAAAATAAATGGTTTTTGTCCATTTCGGGGGCATGGATCACAAATCCCTGTACCTTTACTTTTTGTCCCGTATAGGCATCTGGTTCTGGATAGACATTCAGTGTGCGTACCCAGTCTATGAGCGATCGCTCTTCTGGTTTAACAGTAGCCCGAAATGCTTGAGGTTGGGTTCGTGTTGCCCCAATTAACTCTGTCACACCCCGATCTAGTGCTGTTTGGCTCGCAAAAACCTGTGGTGTAATAATAAATCCTAAAACTGATGTTGTTAAAAGCAAAGCACTACCCCAACCAGGGGGAAATAAACTTATATGTTGGACATTAGGCACTTCGTAACGCTGACGGGTTTGCCAAAGTTGGACTGCTTTGAAAACACCAACTATCAAAAAGCCAATAGCACCCAAAATTACTAACCAAAAGTAATCAGGGTGAATTAATAAATTCAGCCTTTCTGTTAGCCAATATCTGATTATTAAAATTCCCCAAGCTGTAATTGCTAAAACATCTAGCCAAGGAAGGAGAATATTTTTAATCTTTAATTTTCGATTTTGGTTAGAAGTCATATAGGAGGGCAGGGGGCAGGGAGCAGGGGAAAAAGTTGGCGTTTATAAAACAGTTACTTATTTTCTCTTAGTCCACGGAGGTGGACTTTGATTGTGTAGCCGTGATTTCTAATCGCCGGGGCTTTGATTAATCGCCATGGCTAATTTTAAATAACATATAGATTTAGAATTAAAGTACAAAAGAAAGCTAATAGTCCCGCCAAAGCAAAGAGGTAAAATAAAGCCCTAGCTTTAAAAATGGATAACATTAAACCAACACCTTTAATATCGATCATCGGACCAAAAACCAAAAATGCTAATAAAGATCCACTGGTAAACGTTGACGCAAAAGATAAAGCAAAGAACGAATCGACTGTAGAACAAATTGACACCACTGCTGCTAATATTAACATGGCAACAATTGAACTAATTGGTCCACCACCCAAACTAATGATAAATTCACGGGGAGCTAAAACTTGAATAGCCGCAGCGATCGCACTGCCGAGTACCATCACTCCACCTAATTCTCTTAATTCTTGAATCACATTATCTAACACCAGCCGTAGTTTATCTGGGAGAGATTTATTCGGATTGAAGCCTAGTGTATTATCTGCCTGAGCTAAATTACTATCTATCCTGGTGACACCTGCTTGTCCGCCTAAAAAATAAGTCCCCGATCGCAATAAAGTAGGTGTAGCGGATTGCTCTTTTACAGAGGTATTCTTACGTCCGCGCTTAGGTTCGAGTTGAGCAGGGGGGTTAAACTTGAGATATCGAGCGATCGCAGGTTGCAAATAAGGACTTAGATCGTGCTGAAAACTGAAAACATAACCGATCACCGTGGCAATGAATAAAGATAAAACGACCCGCAAAACCACTATTTCTGGTTGATCTCGAAACGCTGTCCAAGTTGCCCAAATCACAATCGGGTTAATTGTCGGCGCTGCCAGCAAAAATCCAACTGCCACAGGTGTAGGTACTCCTTGCATCAATAACCGCCGCGCTACTGGCACATTTCCGCACTCACACACCGGGAACAAAAAGCCAATCATACTGCCGACTAATGCCCCCAAGAGGGGATTTTTAGGCATTCTCTCCACTAATTTGCGCTCATCAATGAAAAATAGCAAAAAACTGGAGAATAAAACTCCCAGTAGTAAAAAAGGCATTGCCTCCACTAGCAAACTGAGAAATAATGTAAAACCATTGTTCAATTGATTCATGGGCGATCGCTAATACCAGTTTAAAGCGGTTTTGAGTTGATCGTATTCTAACTAAACCGGGATCAAAACCAAATTGGGAAAACAAAACCTTATTATAGTCATCTATGTAGAAAATGGGGAAATGGGAAGAAGGCAGGGGGCAGGGCTGACAGGTGTAGGTATTTTACAATTAAGAGGAGTTGGAGTAGTAAAAACTATCAACAGGAGTGGAAGGAAATGTTGTCCAAGGAAGAAGGCAAATAGACAAGCCCTGTAGTAGATTAGCAGTTAAAGTCAGGAAACCAAGCACAAAACAAGAAAGTTGGCGAACAGGGTGGGAATTGAGGGGTTTGGTTCGAGCAATGTGTTTTGCAGGCAGAAGTTCTCTGTTGGTAGGTGGAGTTTGCTCAGTGGCTGCACCACCTAACATCACCATCCACAGAGTAGAAACAGCAAGAGCTATACTCACAACGGTTGAGATATGGACTTTTGTATAATCACGAAAACCCTAGATTTATAATTAAACGGGCGGTTAGAAACCGCATCTACACAGACATGGCGCGTAGCGGCTTCCCGTAGGGAAGGCCACCTACGTGGGTTTCCAATCCTTGATTTTTCGTTAGTCCGCGCAGGCGGACTTTGTTTGTGTAGCCGTGACTTCTAGTCGCCAGGGCTTAAAACCCTACCCGGAGAATCAAACAATTAAGCCGTGTTGGGTATACCTGAGTTAAACTACTTGATTTGGTCATCACCATTCCAAAGCTCCAGATCGCCAAACCGATCGCCTGTGGTATCGTCAAATGAGGCAGATGCTCTGATACTATCCTTGACCATTGTTTGAGTTGCTCGTTTTTCAGCATTTTCTCCCACCATACACCCCTATCTCTTCCTTGATTTTCTCACTTCTTTTTGCCAACTCTTCTTGATTGTAAAATACCTACACCTGTCAGGACCCCTGCTATCGTTCTCTTAGATACATTAAGAATTTGCTAAGAATATATTTACGAGACTAAGTATTGGTAAACTGAGGTTAAGTAATTATCCAGCCAATTCCAGTCCGGCAGTTTTTTGTGATTAACCAATGTATACCAGCGAATTAACAAAGTATTCTACCAGGGCAGAGATCGGGAACACCAGCCGTATTCTAGTAGTAGAAGATGAAGAACTGATCCGAGAAATGCTAGTTGTAGCTTTAGAGGAAGAGGGCTATGAAGTAATCACCGTCGGGGATGGACGTTCTGCCATAGAATATCTGAAAAATTGTGAACCAAGTACAGGAGAATTACCCTTAGACCTAGTTGTTTTGGATTTGATGCTACCCCAAATCAATGGACTAGATATTTGTCGTCTGTTACGTCATCAAGGTAACTCAGTGCCGATTTTAATGCTTAGTGCTAAAGGTAGTGAAACTGACAGAGTTCTGGGCTTAGAAGTAGGCGCAGATGATTACCTGACCAAACCATTTAGTATGCGGGAATTAGTAGCTAGGTGTCGGGCCTTACTTCGTCGTCAACGTCTAAGCGTTCTACCCCAACTACCAGTTCTCAAACATAAAGACGTAACCTTAAATCCCCAAGAGTGTCGTGTTTTGGTTCGTGGAGAAGAAGTGAATCTTTCACCAAAAGAATTTCGCTTATTAGAATTATTTATGAGTTATGCTCGACGAGTATGGTCACGGGAACAACTATTAGATCAGGTTTGGGGTCCTGATTTTGTTGGTGATAGCAAAACGGTAGATGTTCACATCCGTTGGTTAAGAGAAAAGTTAGAACAAGATCCCAGTCATCCAGAGTATATTGTGACTGTTAGAGGTTTTGGTTATAGATTTGGTTAATACCTGTTAGTTTTGATAAATCAAATCGTAACTAACGATGCAAATGCTGATATTGGGATTTCTGCTGGGTTTGTTCGTTGGTCTGGGTTTTTGGGTAGGAAAGAAGCTGCAAATCGATCGCTATTTGGAGCAATTAATTCAACCATTAACCTCCCATTCTTATCAAGTGGCCTTACCACTGATTCCACGGTTACGACGGGAAATTTCGGCCATGAAGCGACAGCAGGAAGATTTAGAGCGATCGCTACAAACATACAAGAATCTGCTGGATTTTGCTCCACTGGGTTATTTGCAAGTAGACGATGAAAATCAACTGCTGTGGTGTAATCAGCAAGCAAGGGAAATATTACATCTACAAAGATGGCAACCAGGACAGGTACGCTTGTTACTAGAATTGGTACGGTCTTATGAACTTGACCAATTAATTGAACAAACTCGTGATTGGCAAAAACCCCAACTACGAGAATGGATCTTTCACCCTTCCCGGGAAAATGCCACCGCGATGATAGATTTAAAATCTTTAGCTTTGCGGGTATCTAGCTTACCCTTACCCCAAGGACAGGTGGGAGTATTTTTAGAAAATCGTCAACCTTTTTTAGATTTAAAACAGGATCGCGATCGCTCTTTTTCTGACCTAGCCCATGAACTGAGAACACCCCTAACTTCCATTCGGTTAGTCGTGGAAACCCTGCAAAACCGTCTAGATCCCCCTTTAAATCGTTGGGTTAATCGTTTGATGCAAGAGGTAGATCGGTTAATTAATTTAGTTCAAAGCTGGTTAGACCTGACGCAAATAGAAACCAACCCCACCATCCAGTTAAATTTGGAAATGGTCGAAGTGCGATCGCTCATTACCTCGGTTTGGGAAACACTAGAACCAATAGCCCAGCTTAATCATCTTGATTTTACTTATTCGGGACCCGAAACCATCTGCATTCAAGCCGACAAATCCCGAATGTACCAGGTGTTCCTAAATTTGCTCGACAACAGTATTAAATACAGTCCCCCAAATACAACTATTCAAATTGAAACCAAACTTCACTCAGCAGAAGATTCCCAATCCCCAAACTTAGAAATAAATATTATTGACTCCGGTGTGGGTTTTTCTCCAGAAGACTTACCCCACGTCTTTGAACGGTTTTACCGGGGAGATAAAGCCAGATTTCATTCACCAACTTCTCAAGGTAATACTACAACAGCGATCGCAGGTAATGGTTTGGGTTTAGCGATCGTCCAACAAATCGTTATAGCTCACGGTGGTACAATCACAGCCATGAATCACCCAGAAACCGATGGTGCTTGGTTAGAAATCCATCTTCCGATCACCGATTTAGAGACTTCCAAATAAAAAAATATCTCGTATTTGTGGGAGCAGGTAAAAGAGTAAATAATTATTCCTCCCCTTCTGACTCCTGCTATGATTAAATATATTCACGTTTGAGAATCACAAGTGTGAAAGTCGTTATTGATGATCAAAATGCTGATACACAGTTAGCACGAGCCATGAGGCGTTTAGAACGGGATGTATTACGGATGGGAGCATTAGTCGAACAATCATTTCGTCTAAGCCATCAAGCCCTATGCAACCGCGACCTAACCGCAGCCGAAGAAATCCCTCGATTAGATAAAAAAATAGACCGTTTTTATAGACAAATAGAATCAGACTGTACATCAATTATGACCCTGCAAGCACCCACACCGCAAGACCTGCGCCAATTGAGTGCTTTTATGCAATTAGTACGTGATTTAGAGCGTATTGGCGACTATGCCAAAGATCTAGCTAAAATTGCCATTAAAAATTTTCCCTATCCCCCCCACGAATTACTACCAGAAATTGCCCTCATGTCTCATCATGCCCAAGCCATGTTAGCAACTAGCTTAGTAGCCTTAGCAGATTTAGATGCAGTTAGCGGTAGAAGAATCAAATTTTTAGATGATACAGTAGATAACGCCTATGAACACCTTTATCAGACCCTAGCCTATCAGCGAGACGTACCTGGAATCATAGAGCCAATATTGCTTTTAACCTTAGCAATTCGCTGTTTAGAACGCATGGCAGATCACGCCACTAATATCGGTCAGAGAGTAGCATACATTGTCACCGGACAGCGATCGTAAAGCAGGAGTGAAACAATTAGCCATCTCCAGGAAAAAATAAATGTAGAGACTTTCCATGGAAAGTCTCTACAAGGACTTCTTCTTTCTGCTGACCGTATAATCACTATTTAAGACCTGCATTTATACTCAGGATTAGAATATTTTTTAGTTTCAATAATCTAAATATATAGCAAAACGTACATTTCACTCAATCCTTACCTATTCTTAAACTTCTACCATTAAAGTACACAAAGATATCACAGTTCATTCGTACAGGTGATACAGCATCTTTCATGTATTTAGACCACACTCTTGCGTCTCTGGTTGAGACAAAAAGACGTAGCTTATTTACACTGAAATAGTTGTAACACTAATACCGTATAAAATTGCACTTTATCATACAAAAAAACCTTGCTGGTGATGAATTGCCAGGATACATCAGGTAAACATTCAAAAACCATAGACCTGCAATGACGTATTCTACAAGTCATACCCCACAATCCATAGGAAATATCAACTTACTCCAACGCTTATTTAATCGTCGGGATGTGATTCCCTTAGAAAAAGATTTGTTGTGGAGAATAGAACGGGGAGTAGTTCGTACCCTGACCTGGGGAGAAGATGGAGTTTTTATCACTTTAGGTTATTGGGGAATAGGGGACTTAATTGGTTATCCATTATCCAGTGTTAGCCCCTATCAAATAGAGTGTCTGACAAGTGTAGAAGTTAGCATTGTTCCGTCTCACCTTTGGCATCAAAATGTTGAATCTCTCTTATCCCATATTCAACAGGCTGAAAAGCTTCTCAGTATAGTACATCGTAAACCAATTTCACTGAGATTGTGGCTGTTCTTAGTATGGCTCAGTGAAAAATTTGGTCGAGATCTAGAGCAGGGTAAATTAATTGATGTAAATGTTACCCATCAAGATATGGCTGAAGTGCTAAACACGACGCGAGTGACAATCACCAGACTACTACAAAATTTTGAAGAAGAAGGGAAATTATTGCGTCATAAACGTAGTATTATTCTTAGGGAGTGCCATAAGTTAACCATATCTTAGTATCAAAGATTAGCCAAAGGGTTGTGTTAACTATCGCAAATAGTGTATAATCCCCAGTAAAGATGAATATGTACTTTTCCTTAACAGGGAACGTGCATTATCATAGATTGTGAGTTTAGTTAGGTGTGAGTGAGAGTAAAAACATGACAAAACTATTTTGGAATGCTTTAAAGGTTAGCCCCTTAATTGCAGCTACCTTTTTAACCGCCAACAGTGCCTTGGCTGGTGAAGTTAAAGAATCAGTAACAAGCGTTGCTCAGTTATCCCAAGAAGCCAACAGCATCGGCCAAGTAACATCAGTTTCTCAATTCTCTGATGTACAGCCTACAGATTGGGCTTTCCAAGCATTGCAATCCTTAGTAGAACGCTATGGTTGTATTGCAGGTTATCCTAACGGTACTTTCCGTGGCAACCGGGCTTTGAATCGTTATGAATTCGCTGCTGGTTTGAATGCTTGTTTAGATAGAGTTAATGAATTAATCGCCACAGCTACTGCTGACATGATCAGCAAGCAAGATTTATCTACTTTACAGCGTTTACAAGAAGAATTTTCTGCTGAATTAGCTACTCTAAGAGGTCGGATAGACTCCATGGAAGCTCGTACTGCTGAATTGGAAGCTAATCAGTTCTCCACCACCACCAAGTTGAAGGGTGAAGCTATTTTTAGTTTCACTCAAGCTTTTGGGGATAGCAGAGCTAGTGCTACCGCTACTTCTACTAGTCCTAAAACTGACTTAGATGACAACACAACCTTCTCTAATCGGGTGCGATTGAGCTTAGAAAGCAGCTTCACCGGTAAAGATAAGTTACAAATTCGGTTTAACTCTGGTAACTTCTCATCGTTAGGCGCTGGTACCACCGGTGCTACAGGCACTAACATGGCTCGTCTTGGCCATGACGTTAATACCAGCGGAATTCAATTTGATAATATCAACTATGATTTCTTCCTCGGCGAAAGTATCCGGGTAAAAGTTGAAGCGAATTCTGCCGGCTTGAACGAGACAGTGAACGTTTTTAACCCTGACTTTGCTAGTAGTGGTACAGGCGCTATTTCTCGTTACGGACGTTTTAGCCCTATCTACCGTCAAGGTTCTGGAGGTGCAGGGGTTAATGTGGAATTTAATCCTAAAGGTGCTTTGACCTTGAGTGCTTCCTATTTAGTACCTAGTGGTGGTAACACTCCTACTGACAAAAATGGTCTGTTTGATGGTAGCAGTACAATCTTTGGTCAGTTGGCTTTTAAACCAAGCAAGGCTTTCAATATTGCTCTAGCCTACGCTCGCACTTATAACAAGGGTGGTACAGGTTCAGGGGCACCAAACCTTTTCCAAAGTACAGGAAGTGGCTTTGCCAATAACCCTTTTGGTGGTGCTGCTACTTCGGCTGATAACTATGGTGTACAACTTTCTTTTAAACCCAGTTCTAAAATCACCCTTGGTGGTTGGGCTGGACTGACCAACGCTCAGGAACAAGTTGGTACTGAAAGAGAAGCAGATATGTTTTACTGGGCTGCTACCCTTGGTTTGAAAGACTTTGGAAGAGAAGGTAATGTTTTGGGTCTGATTTTCGGTCAACCACCTAGAGTTACTGGAAAAAGCGGTTTTGCTGCTACTGAGACCAGAGATGGTGATACATCTTATCACATAGAAGGTTTGTACAAGATGAAGGTATCTGACAATATCCTCATCACTCCTGGTTTGTTGATGATCTTAAATCCAGAAAACAACGATAACAACGACACCATTTACGTTGGAACCATTCGTACCACCTTCAGATTCTAATTTGATTTAGAATCCTCAAGTCCCCGATTTCTTTAGGAAGTCGGGGATTTTGTTTAAGTAGGTTTAAGGTATTGATTATATTCAAAAAGGTTAGAGACTTCCAAATAAAAAATATCCCAAAATTTCTTGTTGACACTTATGAGCAGGTTCAAGTACATGAAAACTGGTTTAAACTAAGAATAAATTTGAGTTAACAGTTAATGGTTTCTAAAGTTGGAATTACGGAAACAATTAAAAGCTTAAACGATTTACGAAGTCGTTGTAATTTGTCTCAAGCGGAGGATGAATTATTCTTTAAGGAATGGTTTGAGGAATTACCTGAACTGAATCAAGAAGAAAAAGCGGGTGTTGCTCGCATTAAACAGCGTTATGATTATCATCGTGTTAATGGGTTGTTGTTGGAAGGGACTATTAACCTGTTAGTAGTTTCACCGATTTTAGAACTAGCTGGTTTTCTTGATCCTCCCTATTCTATTCGTTCACCCTATGGAATTTATTTAGAATTGGAAGACCCAGAAGAGACTATTCGCGGTTTTGTTGATACCTTGGTTATACAAGAAAAGTTATGGATTTTGGTGGTTGAGTCTAAGCGCAACAGTATTCCAGTTCTATCCGCATTACCGCAATTATTAGGCTATATGTTAACGACTCCCCACCCAACTCTGCCAATATTTGGTATGGTGACAAATGGAGATGAGTTTATTTTTTTGAAGCTGACTTTTACAAATACTCCTAAATATGATGTATCTAGAATATTTTCTTTGTTTCCTCGACGACACGAATTAGGGGAAGTTTTGCAAATATTAAAGCAATTGGGAAAAGCAATTTTGCTGTAGTCAACTTAAGCCCCGGCGACTGGAAGTCGCGGCTACATAAACAAAGTCCGCCTGCGCGGACTCAGGAAAAATCGAGGATCTGATAGCCCACGGAGGTGGCCTTCCCGTAGGGAAGCCGCTACGCGCCATGCCTGTGTAGATACGGTTTTTAATGGTTGGCAATAAGGTATATACTAGGGATATGTTTTTTCCGATCGCCTTTAAATTACAATTCAAGTTTATCAAACAACTGCTCAAATTATCTGTGGGCAATAAAATATACCGAAAATGGATTAATTTGAGTTTTCGCACTAAACTTTTTATTTTGCTGTTTAGTGGTGCGGCTTTACCAACTATTTTGGCTACCCAAGTCATCTTAGGTGTAGCGAGGGTTCACCTGATTAACAGTCAGCAAGAATTACTGCAAAAAGATTTAGTTTATTTACAACAAAAGTTTAAAAGTATCACAGAAAGTTATCAAGGACAAGCTCAAGTATTACAAAAATTCGTAGAAGGAGCAGAAATTGATCTCAGTGATCAGCAAGAAGTTACCCAAAAGCAAAAAGTTCTTAAAAAACTGGTTAATGGCAGGATAAATAGTGAATTTGAACCTAGTTTTTATATAATTACAGATGCAGAGGGACGGACAGTTGCTCAAAATATACAAACTATTATTAGGGATGAAAAAAGCGATCGCTTGCCTGTTTCAAGATCATCTTCTGTAAATAAATATCAACGGGTTTCCGTACCTTTAGGGATTAATCTGAATCAATTACCTATAGTTAAAAATGCCCTTGCTGAACAGCAAATGCTATGGGGGTCAGAAGTAATAACAGGTGATTTATTACAACAATTAGGTTTAGCATCCCAAGGGCAGATCGGGCAAAGATTTCAACAAACGCAAAATTTACCAACCTCAAAACTCCCGTTTCCCCCAGGTACTTATAATATTGATCATGGTCGGATTGGTTTGGCAATTATAGCAGTGCAACCAATCAAGCAGAATAATCGTCTAGTTGGGTTAGCGATCGCTGGGAATTTACTTAATCGTAATTATCAACTGGTAGACCTGATTACCCAAACATCAGGAGTATCTACAGCCACTCTATTTGCTTATGATTGGCGTGTTAGCACCAATGTTCCCAATTCTGATCAAACAACAAGAGCGATCGGCACAAGGGTATCTAGAGAAGTAGCAAATGCTGTTTTAAATCAGGGAAAAAAGTTTTTTGGTAGCACGAATATTGTTGGTGAAAATTATATAACTGCCTATGCCCCAATGTACGACCATCGAATGCTTTTAAGTGGTCAGAAAGCAAAACCAATTGGTATTTTCTATGTTGGTGAACCGGAATTTAAAATTAATAAAACTCTGACTAAGATTGCAATTACAGGTTATGGTATTGGTGCTGGTATTTTATGTTTAGCAGGTTTTGTAACCTTGCTTATTTCTAAGGCTTTTTCTCAGTCAATTCAACGGTTAACTAATTTTGCCCAACGTCTTGGTAGTGGTGAAAAAGGAATCCGTTTATGGAAAACTGAAGAACGACAAGACGAAATAGGGATTTTAGAACATGAATTTAATAATATGGCAATGCGGATTGAAAATAATCTTGAAAAGGTGATGGAAAATGAAATCCAAATCCGGCAACAAGCCCAAGAGTTAACACATACGTTAGAACAATTAAAACAAACTCAAGCAGAACTTGTAAATCAAGCTAGGATATCTAGTTTAGAACAACTCGTTGCAGGAATGGCGCATGAAATAAATAATCCGGTAAATTTTATTTATGCTAATATTATCTATGCGGAAGAATATATACAGGCTTTGATTAATCTTATTCAAATTTATCAAGTTCACTATCCTTATCCCCATGAGGAAATTAACAAAATCCTGAAAGAGATAGAATGGGAATTTATAGAATCTGATTTACCAAATTTATTGCAATCTATAAAAATAGGAGCAGAAAGAATTACACAGATTGTAAAAGCATTGAGGATTTTTTCCCATATAGATGAAGCTGAATACAAGCAGGTAAATCTGTATCAGGGGATAGATAGTATTCTGGAAATAATCCAATATCGTCTCCGTTCTACTAGCAGATATCCAGGAATTGAGATCATTAAAAAATATGGAATTATGCCCTTAATTAATTGTTATCCTGGATTAATAAATCAAGTATTTTTCAATATTATTAATAATGCGATTGATGCCATAGAGGAAAGATATAAAATATCAGGTTTAGAATCAGAAAATTCTCTTTCTCCTCAGATTTGTATTCAAACTGAATTAATTGACTCTGATTGGGTTAAAATTAGGATTATTGATACTGGCTTAGGGATAAGTGAAGATATTAAGGAACGGTTGTTTGATCCCTTTTTTACTACTAAAACCATAGGTAAAGGTATGGGAATGGGGTTAGCAATTAGTTATCAAATTGTGACTCAAACTCATGGAGGATCTTTAGAATGTATTTCTAGTGTAGGTCAGGGAACAGAGTTTGTAATGATGATTCCTGTAGATGTTAAAGCAGTAAGAGATAATAGGTTGAAGTGAGGCTAAATTGAAGTGAGAAAAGTAGATGAATATTTTTATAGAGAAAGAGATATTGCTTGTTAGAGGATGTTTGAAAAGTATCAGAATTAATCGACATTGACCTAAAACCCCTGTAGAGAAGTTTCATGGAACGTCTCTACAATATTTACCGGAGATGTCTATTGGTTTTCTTTATTAATTAAACTTTCAAATATACCATTTTTGATAGTGTAAGCACCAATATCATTATTTGTTAGTTAGATCAAATAAGGTGCGTCAGAAACTTAAAGTTAGCGATTTTAGCCTAAATTATTCTATCTGACGCACCCTACACAATACTTTACTCGTTTTAGCCGATCGCACATCAGGAAGTCAGTCTTATTTATTATAGAGCGATCGCTCCCCTTTTTGATCACCTGTGATCAACATTTATCGAGCCGTCAGGTGTAACTCCAGAAAAATTAGCAATCTGATATTTGCATTGTTACTTAACTCTTGATTAATCTTTTCTTAATATCAATCAACTATTTTTTGAAGAAATACCTTTCAAATAAAGAATTATTTATGGCACTCTTAAAAACTGCTACTGGAGACGGTGGTTTACAGGTCGGTGTTGATGGTTTTGGTGCTTTTGGTAGTAACATTGGTGGAGAGGATGCCACTGATGCCCTCTATGACCCCATTGGCGAAATTGCAGAGGCCGGTACAACCTTTCAATCCGGTGTGGCGATTCGGATTGGAGATACTGGAGAGCGGACTTTTTTAAGCACTGGTTCTATTGACGAACTAACTGCTCCAACTTTTGTTACTTCTTCCGATAGTAATGCTACCAGTAATTTTACTGTTGGCGACCTCAGTTTTAACTTGTTACAAGTTGCAGCCGACTTAATCGAACAAGGATCTAGAACAGGTAGCCGACTAACCCAAACCTATACGGTTACGAATACTGGAACTGCACCAATTACCTTTGAATTGATTCGTTACTTTGATGGTGATCTATACTTTGATGGCAGCTTAGTAGATGGTGGCGGTAGATTAGAAATTGGCAATCAAGAAATACTATTTGAAACAGATACAGCCGGAGAGCCAGCAACTGCAACTACATTTGTTGGTATTACCGCAGAAGGAGGAAATGTATTACCTCCTAGTCGTTTTGAAGTAGATGAATGGTCTGGATTGCGAAGCCGAATCTTTGCAGGTGAAGCCTTAGATGATGCTATTGACGCTGATTCTGGTGATCCTGATGTGAATGACGACGGCTTTGTTGATGAGGGAAGTGGATACGATATCACCTTAGCTCTTCGTAACAGCTATACCCTTGCTCCTGGTGAGTCTACAAATTATATTACTACCACTAGCTTTGGTTCTGCTGCACCTGACACTATTGACAACAGCACCACTGAATTTATTGGTAGTGAAAGCGACGATATCCAAAATGGTACAGGATTTAGCGAAATTTTTCAAGGCTTTGGTGGCGATGATATCATTAATGCCGGTGGTGGTGACGACACCATTGATCCTGGTGCAGGTAACGACACGGTAGATGCCGGTCCTGGTAATGACAGAATTATTGGTAGTGGTCAACCTGGTGAAACTAAATCAATTGATGGAGGAGAAGGCATAGATACTGTTGTTTATGATGGTAACTTTGCTGATTTTCCAGTCAGTGTGATTGACACTGAAAACTTGATTATTCAAGTCGGGTCTAGCACTGATACCCTAGAAAACGTCGAGTTTTTGGAATTTAACGATCAAACGATCGCTGCCCAAGATTTACTAAATAATACATTTACCCTGCAAATTCTCCATGCTGCTGACCAGGAAGCTGGTGTTCCGGCTTTAGATGATGCTCCCCGCTTTAGTGCTGTTCTCAATGCACTGAAAAACGAAGACAAAGATGGTGATGGTACAGTAGATTATGCCAACACAGTTGTTCTTTCCTCCGGTGATGCCTACATTCCTGGTTTATTTTTAGATGCTGGAAAAGACCCTTCTTTAGATCCTCTGTTGGGGAAAGCAGGTGCTGGCCGTGCCGATATTATCATTCAAAACGAGTTGGGTTTTCAAGCGATCGCCTTCGGAAACCACGAATTTGACTTTGGTACTAGCTTTGTTAACTCTGTCCTAGCACCAGATGAGGCTTATCCCGGTGCAAACTTCCCCTACCTGAGTTCCAACTTAGATTTTAGCACTAATACCGACCTGGCAGGCCTAGTAACCACTGACGGACAAGAAGCCAATATCATTCCTGGTAAAATTGCCAAGAGTACAGTAATTACCGTTAATGGTGAAAAAATTGGTGTTGTTGGCGCTACTACTCCATTATTGCCAAGTATTTCCTCCCCTGGGGATGTGGGAGTCTTACCAGCAGACTCAACCGATATCGCTGCTCTAGCTGCGGAAATTCAAACCTCCGTGGATGCCTTGACAGCAACAGGTATCAACAAGATTATTCTGTTGGCTCATATGCAACAAATTAGCATTGAGCAACAATTGGCTGGACTACTCAAAGATGTAGATGTAATCATGGCAGGTGGTTCAAATACCCGCCTAGTTGATGAAACAGATCGTTTACGCGCTGGAGATACTGCCCAAGGTGTTTATCCCATTCTCACCAAATCTGCAACTGATGAAGATGTTGCTATTATTAACACCGACGGTAACTATAAATATGTCGGTCGTTTGGTGGTAGAATTTGACGAAGCCGGTAAAATCATTCCTGAAAGCATTGACCCCAACGTTAGCGGTGCTTATGCCACTGATGATCAGGGAGTTGCTGATCTCAATGCTGAGAATTTAGTAGATCCTGAAATTAAAGCCATCACTGATGCCCTCAGAGAAGTAATTGTAGCCCAAGATGGTAACGTTGTGGGGATTACTGAGGTTTTCTTAAATGGCGCTCGCGCAGATGTGCGGACTCAAGAAACTAATTTAGGCAATTTAACAGCCGATGCTAACCTAACTTACGTTAAAACCCTAGATCCGTCAACAGTTGTTTCACTGAAAAATGGCGGTGGTATTCGCAACAGTATCGGTCGGATAGAGACACCCCCCGGAGCTACTGAATCAGTTAAATTACCCCCAGAAGGAAATCCTTTATCTGGAAAACCAGATGGTGGTATTTCTCAACCAGATTTACAAAATGCTCTCAGTTTCAATAATGCCCTAACTCTGGTTACTCTAACTGCGGAACAGTTGGTGCAGATTTTAGAACATGGTGTGGCAGCAACAGCGGCGGGAGCAACCCCTGGACAATTCCCTCAAGTTGGTGGTGTATCTTTCAGTTTTGACGCTACTAAACCCGCAGGTGAAAGAATCCAAAATGCGGCGATTTTAAATGAAAATGGGACTATTCGGGAAGTTTTAGTTAAAGATGGGGAAGTAGAAGGTGATCCAGCACGGGGGATTCGCATTGTCACTCTCACATTTTTAGCCGATGGTGGTGATAGTTATCCCTTTGCAGATTTTATTGCAGCTAATCCTACCTTTGCTAACCGCGTAGATTTAGGTACAGTTGCCGATTCTACAACCTTTGACCCTGGACAATCTAACTTTGCGGCTTCTGGAACTGAACAAGATGCCTTTGCAGAGTATTTATTAGCCAACTTCAATACTGAAAATACAGCTTTCAATTTTGCAGATGTGGCTCCTGACCAAGATTTGAGAATCCAAAATCTCTCTCAACGCAGCGATCGCGCCTTGACAAATCAAATGCAGCAAGGCATGGTGATTACTGAGTATATCTATTCTGGTGGCAGTGGTGAATTTATCGAATTTACCAACCTCAGCGCCAACGCCGTAGATATGACTGGTTGGAGTTTTGATGATGATTCTCGTACAGCCGGAACAGTAGATTTAAGTGCTTTCGGTACTGTTGAACCTGGACAATCGGTGATCTTAACGGAAGCACCCGCAGAAACTTTCCGCACAGCTTGGGGATTATCTGCCACCGTTAAAATTATTGGTGATTTAACCGCCAATTTAGGCCGTGCTGACGAAATTAACCTATACGACAACAATGATCAACTGGTTGATCGTCTCACTTATGGAGATGAAACCTTCCCTGGTAGCATTCGCACCCAAAATGTTGCAGCTTGGACTGAAGCCGAAAACCTTGGTAATAATGAAATCACCGAATGGATGGCTGCTGCTACCAATGATGACCAAAATTCCTTTGCTTCCACTGCTGGGGATGTTGGCAATCCTGGTGTTTACAATAATAGCAACTTACCAATCCCTGGTGTAATTATTATCCAGTCTGAAGATAGCACCAGTGTTGTTGAAGGTGGAGCAACAGATAGTTACACAGTTGCTTTAAAGACTGAACCCACAGGAGATGTGACAATCAACATTAATCCTGATGGTCAAGTTACAACCAGTGTCGCTACTTTAACCTTTACTCCCGAAAATTGGAATGTAGCTCAAACAGTGACAGTCACAGCCGTGGATGATGCCATTTTAGAGTCCAATCACCCCAGCTTGATTGCACATACCACCACCAGCGAAGATACCAGCTACAACGACCTGAACATTGCCCCGATTAACGCTACCATTACCGACAATGATTTTGGTGTGTTGAAAAAAATTGGTGGCTTTACTGGCGATGGGGCAGAGATTACAGCTTATGATCCTGTCAGTCAGCGATTATTTGTGGTGGATGGTTCTGCATCTATCCAAATTCTGGACTTTAGTGATCCTACCAACTTAACAGCGATTTCTAGTATTGATCTTTCTGCCTATGGTAGCAGTGCCAATAGTGTAGCAGTTAAAAACGGCATAGTTGCGATCGCTGTGGAAGCCACCGATGCCAATGACCCCGGTAAAGTCGTTTTCTACAACACTGCTGGAACATTAATTAACGATGTGACTGTTGGTGTATTACCTGACATGGTAGTATTCAGCCCCGACGGTACAAAAGTTCTCACCGCCAACGAAGGACAACCTACTGATACCAGCGATCCTGTCGGTTCTGTCAGCATCATAGATGTTTCCCAAGGTGCTGCTAACGCCACCGTATCCACCGCCAGTTTTACCAGCTTTGATGGTCAAGAAGAGACATTGAGAAGTCAAGGTGTACGCATTTTCCCTGACAAGATATTCTCAGAAGATGCCGAACCAGAATATATTACCTTCTCCAATGATGGAACTAAAGCCTGGGTAACATTGCAGGAAAACAATGCAGTTGCGGTTGTTGATGTAGCCACAGCCACAGTTATCGATATTGTGCCACTAGGTTTAGTTGATCACAGCTTGCCAGGAAATGAATTAGATGCCAGCGATCGCGATGGTACAATCAATATTCAGAACTGGCCTGTATTTGGGATGTTTATGCCCGATGCGATCGCTTCCTACGCAGCCAATGGTCGCACCTACTACATCACCGCCAACGAAGGAGATGCCCGTGATGAAGATGCAAGGGTAAGTTCCTTAAACTTAGATTCTACCGCATTCCCCAATGCAGCCACACTCCAACAGGATGCTAATCTTGGTCGGTTAACTGTTTCCACAATTGATGGAGACACCGACGGTGATGGAGACTACGATCAGATATTTGCTTATGGTACTCGCTCCTTCACTATATGGGATGACCAAGGCAACCGCGTTTATGACAGTGGTTCAGCCTTTGAAAAAATTACCGCTCAACAAGTTCCCTGGATATTCAACGGTAATGGAGAAGACCCAGAAGCAGGTTTTGACAACCGCAGCGATAACAAAGGACCCGAACCAGAAGGTGTTACTATTGGTGTGATCAATAACCGCACCTATGCCTTCATCGGTTTAGAACGAATTGGTGGAGTGATGATTTATGATGTCACCAACCCCGAAAATCCCCAATTTATCGAATATTCCCCCGCTCAACCCGGTGATGTTGCTCCTGAAGGGTTAGTATTTATTCCTTCTGAAGATAGCCCCAACGGTAAAAACCTGTTAGTTCTTTCCAACGAAGTCAGCAAAACCGTTACTGTCTATGAAGTTAACCTTAACCCAGAACCAGTAATTACTTTTGGTAGTACCGGTGACGATAACCTAGCCATTCAACCCAATCAAACCTTCTTCAGTGGAGACGGTGCAGACACCATAAATTCAACTGTGGATAACACCATTTTCGCTGGAAGCGGTAACGATACGGTATTTGTAGGCAGCGACTCTTCTGTATTTACAGGAGAAGGTAATGATCAGGTCTTTATTGGCCAAAACGGCAACGCTATCAATACCAGCGTCAATGGCAACAATGGAGATGATCAACTGAAAATCCTTCAAGGTAACGGTAAAAACCAACTATTTGGTGCTGCTGGTGCAGACAATTTAGAAGTAGTAGAGGGTTCCGGTGAAATGCTATTCGGTGGTTCAGGAGATGACACACTCATGAGCGGTGGTAGCAATAACCGACTCTATGGTGGTTCTGGTAACGACGAACTAACCGCCAACATCAATGACTTCCTCTATGGTGGTGATGGAGATGATCAACTCTTTGCTGTAGGTGGTGGTAATCGTTTAACTGGTGGTAATGGTGCTGACCAGTTCTGGATTGCTAATGCTAGTTTACCAAGCAGTAAAAACATTGTGACTGATTTTGTATTAGGAACAGATGTAATTGGTATTGGTGGTATTGGGGTAACTCAATTGAGCCAACTGACATTAATGCAAGATGGTAACGACACCTTGGTTAAACTTGGTAATACTGAATTGGCATCATTGATGGGTATTCAAGCTAGTACCTTGATGGCGAATAACTTTGCTTTTGCCTAAAGTGTAAAAAAGTAGAGACGTTCCTCCGAGCGTCTCTATAAAGGTTTGGGAATCTGAGTTTTAATCTTGCTGGTTAATCTTTAAGAGACGAGATTATAAAACAAGGTATGATTGAAAGTATATCTGGTTGTTCGTAATCTTTGATAACCACAATGCGCGATCGCAAATTTTCCACAGGTTGCAGTAAATAAATTTGGGGGATTACCAAGGGGAAATATCTAAGGCGTTGCTGATAGCCATATTGGCGTATGATTTTTGGGGGTAGAGCCGAGAATCCCTACCCATGTAACGTCTCTAAAAGGTTCTTGAATGTATGCAAAATCATTTTCATATCTAAAATCAGCAACGCCGATTACATATATAATTATTGTGTATAAATACTAATTGTTGATCATGCTACAACGAGTAATTATTAAGGGATTCAAGTCTATTAAGACAATGGATATTGAGTTGCGTCCCTTAAACATATTAATTGGAGCTAATGGAGCAGGTAAGAGCAATCTGATCTCCTTTTTCAAGATGCTGCATGAGATGATGGACGAACGACTTCAACAATATATCGGCATATCGGGTTATGCTCAATCTCTATTGCACTTTGGACCGAAGGTAACACGGCAAATAGAGGCAAAACTAGAGTTCAAGACTCAAAATAATGATGAGATTCTGGATATTATCTATACCATTTGTCTCAAGTTTGCGGCAGGGGATACTTTAATCTTTGCTGAAGAAACAGGGACGCGAAACGGCTCACACCTACCTCAACCCTCAACCACTTACTCGTTCGGTGCAGGACATCAGGAAACAAAAATCAACAAAGCAGCACAAGCAGGTACGCCAACAATTGCCAACACTATCAAAAAATCACTCAACTATTGCCGGGTTTACCACTTTCATGATACATCTTCTACTGCCGCAGTTCGTCTAGCCGGTTATGTTGATGACAATCTTCAGTTAAAACCTGATGCGGGAAATTTAGCTGCATTACTCCTCCGATTCCGCGAAGATAATAATATAGTCTATCAGCGTATTATTAAAACTATCCGTTTAATTGCCCCATTTTTTGATGATTTTGTCCTTGAGCGTAGAGGGACTAATATCATTCTCAATTGGCGAGAAAAAGGCTCAGATCAAGTATTTGGTCCACACCAATTTTCGGACGGTACTTTACGAGCTATCTGCCTGACTACGTTGCTTTTGCAACCAGAAGAAGACCTCCCAGAACTAATAATTGTTGATGAACCGGAACTTGGTCTTCATCCCTACGCGCTCAATGTTGTAGCTGCGATGTTTGGTAAGGCTTCCTATCATACACAGATTCTCATCAGCACCCAATCTAGTTCTTTTTTAGATAACTTTAATCCTGAAGATGTAATTACGGTAGATAGAGAGGGTAAGGAATCGCAATTTAAGCGGTTAAATCCTGAAGAATTAGAAACTTGGTTAGAAGAATATAGTTTAGGAGAAATGTGGGAAAAAAATATCATTGGTGGAGGTCCACACTAATGATCCAACTTTATTTATTTGCAGAAGGCCAAACTGAACAAACATTTGCTGATAATATCGTTAAACCACACCTTGCTCAATCCGGTGTTTTTTTGGAAAAGATTATACTGATTGCTCACTCAAAAAAAAAGGGTAAAGCTCATCGTGGTGGTAGTGGTTATGGTGACTATCAGCCCATGAGGGAAGACATTTTGCGTTTTCTCAAGCAGGAGAAAGGAACTAATGTATTTTTTACAACGATGATTGATTTGTATGCAATTCATTATAATTTACCGGGATTAGCTGAAGCTGAAATTATGCGCCAAAACCCCGTAGAACGAGTCAAGTTTTTGGAGAAAAGCTTTGCTGAAGACATTAATGATCGGCGATTCATTCCGTACATTCAATTACATGAATACGAGGCTTACCTTTTTTCTGATCCTACTTGTTTTGAATCCCTTTATGATAATTGTTCAGACGAAGTTGAAGAACTCAAGACTATTTCTGATAGCTATGAAACTCCTGAGTTGATTAATGATAGCAAGGAAACAGCCCCCAGTAAACGTATTATTGCTTAATTTCCTGATTATGAAAGAGCAAAATCTACTTATGGTCCATTATTGGCTGAATCAATTGGACTGGAAATAATTCGCAATAAATGTCCTCACTTTAATTCATGGCTATTACGACTGGAATCATTGAGTAAATAAGCCATTGATACCCCCATTAATATTGGGGGTACATTTTTGTGTTCACGAAATGCTATCCCATGATAAATTCTAATAAAATTCATTGAAACGTATAAAGGATAAAAGCAATGAATCAGGGGTATTACTTGGTGAATTTTGGATTTTTTATGACATTTTTAGTTCTGATGTTAATAGATATGAAACAGTTGATGGGTTTATTAGGTTATCCAGATTTTCTATTTTCCAAATTGCAAGAATTGTTTTTAGCTGTGCATAAAATTTTTCTAATACAAATTCCTGATAAATCTATTTATTCTTATCTGACAACAAGCGTTTTTTCGGTAATTGTTTTTCTTTGTGGTAACACGCTTATCAATTATTTCAAATATAATAACCAAGTTGAGGAACTAAAAAAGATATTATCTTCTTTGATTGATAATCAAGTATCATCAATTCAGTTAATACAATACGAGCTAATTCAAATTCGTCTAACTTATCGAATCATTTCACGACAGCAACAAGCAGAAACAGAGATAAAAAAGAATATAGTTAGGAATTTTTGGTCTAAAATAGCCCGTATAAAAAGGACAATTGTGAAAGTAGAGAAAGATAATTTATACGAAAAGCTGTTAATAGATAGAAAATTACTAAAAGCAGAGCCAAGTATTATGGTTGACGACTATTTCTATACATTACGCCAATTATTAATAAATTTGGAAACCCTAGTTGAGTCTGATCTTCCAGATTCCAGCAAGGAAAAAGACTTCTATTCGAGAGAAGTAGATTTAATATATGATATTCTAGATAGAGATATCACAGACTTAGGTGTATTAATGTGTCAAGCTGAAATATGCAAAATAGTCTTATTAGAAAACAAAATCTTTAACATTGTCTGGAAGGAAAATAAAGAGAATAAAAAGAATAAGGAGTCTCTTGTAAACAGTTTTTATAAATTAATTAGTCCTAATACAAGCGAATTTGAATCTCCTAAAAGAGAAATGATACCCCCAGATTACCTTGAAAAGATTGATAATTTCATTAATGAAAGATGTCGAAAACAGAAGTCGAAATACTGTGATTTTTCTGAACTTATTCAATCTACACGAACTGTTATTTTAGTTATTCAACATTTGACTGAGAGGTTATGGTTTGTACAAATACCTATAAGCACACGCGCTAATATTTCTCGTTTACCATTACCTATCTTAGAAAATTTAAGCAAAGCATTATTATATTTTAATAATTTGCATGATTTAGAGAACTGGTTGTCAACAAATCAAAAGTAACTCAATAAAGATACAATTTTATCAGGTGGGAAATACCCACCTAATTATTCACTAAATCAGCAAAATATTAATTATTCAACTGTTACCGATTTCGCCAAATTTCTCGGCTGGTCCACATCTAAACCGCGTCGCGCTGCAATATGATAAGCTAATAATTGCAACGGTATGACTGTGAGAATTGGTGAGAGAATTTCTTCTACTTTAGAAACAGGAATTAAATCATTAAACATTTCTGCTGCTTCACCATCATTCACAGAAGTAATACCAATTAAACGCGAATCTCTGGCTTTTGCTTCCTGGGCGTTAGAAATCACCTTTTCATATACATTACCAGGCATAGCGATCGCTACTACTGGAACTTTAGCATCCAACAGAGCGATCGGTCCATGTTTCATTTCCCCAGCCGGATATCCTTCAGCGTGAATATAACTGATTTCTTTTAATTTTAATGCCCCCTCTAACGCAATCGGAAAGTTAATTCCCCTACCTAAAAAGATGAAATCTTTGGTTTCTGCAAATTCATGTACTAATTGCTCAATATAGCGTTCTTGAGTTTCTAAAATTGCTTCGATATCTGCTGGTAATTGACGCAATCCAAGGATAATTTCTTCTACCCTTTCTAAACTAATCATCTGACGACGATAAGCTAAATCCAAGGCTAAAGCATAAAACGCCATCAATTGCGCCACAAATGTTTTCGTAGCTGCTACCCCAATTTCAATTCCTCCGTGGGTATTGATGATATTAGCTACCATATTTCCCAAACTGCTTTCCGGGCGATTGGTAATCCCTAATAGTCGGAGTTGATACTTGCCTTCTTTGCCTTGGCGACGCTCTTTTTCCATGGCTAAGGCAGCTAAGGTGTCGGCGGTTTCCCCCGATTGAGTTACCCCAATCGTCAGAGTATTAGGCATCATCGGCGATGGTGCATAGCGAAATTCCGAGCTATACTGCACCTGAGTGGGCAGTCCTGCCAGTTGCTCTAATAAGTATTTACCCACCAATGCTGCGTGCCAACTTGTACCACAAGCCACGATTTGCACCTGTTCTAAATCTGTGTAAATTGACTCCGGTAAACCAAGGGTAACTGGTGAATTTCCAGTAGGAAAATAGGCTTCTAAACAATCCCGTACTACTCCCGGTTGCTCGTAGATTTCCTTGAGCATAAAATGTTTGAATCCCTGTTTTTCCACCATGATCGGATTCCAGTTCAGGGTGCGGGGCTGCTTTTTCAGGCGGTGTCCAGCAAAGTTGTAGACCTCCACCCCTAAAGGGGTCAATTTGGCAATTTCGCCGTTTTCTAGGGGCAATACAGCGCGGGTATAGGCTATAATCGCCGGGGTATCGGAAGCACAGAAAAACTCACCTTGACCAAAACCAATGACTATGGGTGCTTGTTGACGAACTACAATCAGTTCATCGGGGTAGTCAGCAGAAATGACAGCGATCGCATAGGCTCCTTCCAGTTTACCAACAGCTTCCCGTACCGCATCTAAAAAGGGAGCAGAGGAATTTAGGGACTTCCAATTCTTTAAACACTCAGCAATCAGGTGAGGAATCACCTCTGTATCGGTTTCTGAGCGAAATTCGTGTCCTAGTGCCTTGAGTTGTTCTCGTAACTCCCGATAATTTTCAATAATTCCATTTTGCACCACCGCCAGGCGCATTGCTGTATCTAGATGGGGATGGGCATTATGTTCTTCTGGTTTTCCGTGGGTTGCCCAGCGTGTGTGACCAATACCAATTTGAGCCGGATTTTCGATTTGTTCTAGCTTAGAACGTAAATTTAGTAGTTTTCCCTTAGCCCGCACACAATTAACTTCACCTTCCCAAATGCTGGCTATTCCTGCCGAGTCATAACCTCTATACTCTAATTTTTCCAATCCAGCCAGTAAAATATCTGTTGCTGCCTGAGTGCCAATATATCCAACTATTCCGCACATGAGTGAGAATGCTCCAGTTTCAGGTTAAAGGTGAGAAGAAGAGGTCAAGGGTAAAAGAACAGGAGTCAAAAGTAAGAATTTTAATTTTTCCCCTATTCCCTATTCCCTATTCCCTCTTCTATCTTCCTTAGTATGCCAGACCCATGCTGCGAGTTGTTTCAGCACCCAGGTAAACCCGAATGCTCAAAAAGTCGGTGGGACAAGCTGTTTCACAACGTTTGCAGCCTACACAGTCTTCTGTGCGGGGAGAAGCGGCAGCTTGAGCAGCTTTACAGCCATCCCAAGGAACCATTTCTAGTACGTCGGTGGGGCAAGCGCGGACACATTGGGTGCAGCCAATGCAGGTGTCGTAGATTTTGACGGTATGAGACATGGAAAAAACCGCTCCTTTCGAGTGTTCTTCTCTGCGAAAGAATCATAATCAAGGCAAGTTTACCCTAATGTTTGAACCGCCGTAATCAAAAGGCTACATAACTTCAAACAATGTAATAAGCACTTTGAACTATTTTACCGGGGCGATCGCTCTAATCACTTATTAATCAACCACATTGACTCCCAGTGTTTACTCGAAACACGATCTTTTCAATAGGTCAATCTGTAAAGATATGTAAAGTTAAAGTATTTTTACTGCAAGTTATCTATAGTACCTATCACTTGGCAACTATATTTGTGAGGAAAATTTAGATATGGGGGCAGGGCGCAGGGGGACAAGATGAAATTATTAATAATCTTAAGGAAATTTTTAGATTTTGTGTATGGTTCTATTTGGTATTAATAGAGCAGGGGAAATATTACAAAATGTTTTTTGATATTAATGTTTTGACTGGAAACTACGTTTAAGAGGCTCAATACACAATTTAAGTAAAAAAGCAAGTAAAAATTTGTGGCATCAAAAAGTCCACAATCAACAGTAGGTTTTTTAGTCTTTACCAACTAAGGACTGAGTTATTTTTTTGCATAATAATAACCAGCTATGCCAATACCTTGTACAAGTTGAGGAATAGCAGCAGATTTTTAGAAAAAATGAATTTTAGGGTAATTTAGGAATCTATTCGTAAAATTTGACACCGATAATAAGCATAAACATCAAAGATAGCCCCGACAAAACAGCAGGTAAAACTAATGACCAATAACCCGTGAAGGGAACTACCACTACCAAAGGTAGCGAGAAAGTGCATAATTTGGTTGGGGATGTAGTCAGCTAGGCTTTGTAACCCAGGGATGAAGCCCAGGAGGGAGAAAAAGAGCAAAACACCACCGATTAAAATGATAGGAGCAATAAAACTGAAAATCGTGGTTATTACCAGCGAGCGAAGGAAATTAGTAAAAACGTTCATTATTCGAGACACCTATGAATAAAGGAAGTCATCCTTCTAGAATAAGTGCGATCGCTCTCAATCAGGCAATATGTCAAAAATCTTAAGTTTTAATTAAAATAAACCGTTACTATTTCCCATAAATGCTTTGTTGACTGACAAGGCTCTAAAATCCATTAAAGTCCTGACAGCTAAGGGTTTTGTTCAATAACTATCCAGCTTCCTAGTTAAAGATAGGTATAAAAAATACTTAATTTTCTGAGAATGGCTTTAAAATAAGTTAATATTTGACCTGACAAAGAAAATTTCTCCTTTTCCCCTCAACCCAATGACTAAATCTAGTTTAGGAGCATGGACTCAGCGGTTGCTGGCAGCGATTTTTTTGGGTGGACAAGCAATAGTCCACCTACTAAAGGCTAAAATCCATCGACGTAACACCCTAGAACAATTGGCAGCAGTGGGACCAGATTCCCTGTTTATTGCCCTATTGACGGCTGTTTTTGTCGGTGCAGTGTTTACCATTCAAGTCGCGCGGGAGTTTATCAACTTTGGTGCAGGAAACCTCGTCGGTGGAGTTTTGGCTGTAGCCTTGACAAGGGAACTTTCACCCGTATTAACGGCAGTGGTTTTAGCTGGACGAGTTGGTTCGGCTTTTGCGGCAGAAATTGGGACTATGCGAGTCACAGAACAAATTGATGCCATGTTGATGTTAAAAACAGACCCGATTGATTATCTGGTTATTCCCCGTGTACTAGCTTGCTTTTTAATGTTGCCAATCTTAACCTTATTGTCTTTAGTCACCGGAATGTTAGGGGGCTTGTTAATTGCCACAAATATTTATAATCTTTCCGATACAGTATTTTTAGACTCAGCCCGTAATTTTCTAGGTATCTGGGATATTTTTAGCGCCATGATTAAAGCTGGTTGTTTCGGCATTTTAATCGCTATTATTGGTTGCAGTTGGGGTTTAACTACAACGGGAGGAGCCAAAGGTGTGGGACAATCAACTACTACGGCTGTTGTCACGGCCTTGCTGATTATTTTTGTTGCCAACTTTTTCTTATCTTGGTTAATGTTTCAAGGGCCAGGTAGTGGATTTGCGCCGGGTTTATAATTTAGAATTGGTATTTACTAACAAAGCAGGAGTTGACATTGTGACTACTTCGTTTACGCCCAACGCCATATCAACTGTCGAACTCAAGCCGAGTTACAATATTCCTATTGTGTTAGTATTTGCGGCTATTCCTTTGCTGTTGATACAACCCTGGCTAGGAGGTGTCGTTGCGGTGTTTGGCTTATTTCTCATGCTTCAGGCTGTAACGCTGCGGCTGCAATTTACCTCTACAGACCTTGATATTTATCGAGGAGATAAATTAATTCGGCGTTTCCCCTACCAAGAATGGCAAAATTGGCGGATTTTTTGGAATATTGTGCCCATACTGTTTTATTTTAAAGAAATTAACAGCATTCACTTTTTGCCGATTTTATTCGACCCTAAGACGTTAAAATCTTGTTTGGAAGAGCG
This sequence comes from Cronbergia sp. UHCC 0137, assembly GCF_034932285.1. NCBI lineage: Bacteria > Bacillati > Cyanobacteriota > Cyanophyceae > Nostocales > Nostocaceae > Cronbergia > Cronbergia sp. UHCC 0137. Next base: position 78,528 of record NZ_JAYGHC010000005.1, on the reverse strand, counting down.
TTGTCCTCGTATTTAATCTATTTTGCTCATTTGTTGTTAAAGGTAGTTTATCTAACCACAGAGGCACAGAGTACACAGAGGGATGAAAGCCTAAATTCAGACAATGGCGAAAATGCGTTAATCTTGCGTAAGTCCTGATCTTGAATCAAGGGACTTGCAAATAACAAAATATCTAAATTATTTATGAACCAAGAGGAATCACAGACTCCAGAACAATTTGATGATTTGTGGGAAGAAACACCTGAAAAACCGGAAAGTCTAGCTTCGGATTTAGAATTGTCAACTTTGTCAGTTGAATCAAAGAACACAGAATCAGAATCAACGGCAGAAGTGGCGCTGGATTTGGAAGTAGATTCAAATTCGGAATTAAGTTTACTATATACACAGGCAGCCCAACGGGTGGCGGAGTTACAGCAAGTTGAAGCAGATTTGAAAGTAGAGATTTCCGCACTTCAAGCTACTTATAAAACTCTACAGACTCAAGTTAATGAAACTCAATCTGCACTAGGAAAAATGGTGCAAGAGGCACTGGTACAGTTAGAACAACGAAAACAAACGCTGCAAATTTCTGTTGAACAATTGGAACGTCGTCAAGAACGTATTCGTCAGGAAATGCGGACTTCTTTTGCGGGGAGTTCTCAAGATTTGGCAATTCGGGTACAGGGTTTTAAGGATTATTTGACTGGTAGTTTACAAGATTTAGCCTTAGCAGCAGAACAGTTACAACTTGTTCCGGCTGTGAAAGAACGAGAAAAACCAACTGTGAAGGAGTTACAAACGGCTGAACCACAACCGATTAAATTACAATTATCTCAGCAACAGTTTCAAGATACAACAAAACAAATCCGTCGGTTGATTGACCAATACCGTAATCAGCCAGATTATTATGGACCTGCGTGGCAATTACGACGCACCTTTGAACCTATTCACGCGGAAAGAGTCTCTAATTGGTTTTTTAATCTGGGGGGACGGGGTGCTTTGCGGACAATGGGAAGCCGATTACAAAATATTTTGATTGGTTCTACGGCTATTTCTATTTTGCATCAACTCCATGGCGATCGCTTGCGTACTCTGATTTTAGCAAATACGCCGGAACGTTTGGGTGAATGGCGACGCGGTTTACAAGATTGTTTGGGTATTGGTCGTCCTGATTTTGGACCCGACCGGGGGGTGGTTTTGTTTGAAGCACCTTCCGCTTTGGCTCAGAAAGCTGATAGATTGGTCAAGGCTAATCAGTTACCTTTGATTATTATTGATGATTCTGAGGAACAAATTAGTTTAGGGCTGTTACAGTTCCCTTTGTGGTTGGCTTTTGCACCTGATCCTAAAACTATGAAGGATCGGGATTTTGATGATGATTTTTAGGGTTTGTCTCACGCAGAGGGGAGGGATAAATTATGGTTATTTGGTTGGGTTTGTCTGGGTTGGTTGTGGTTTTGGCTTACCTGTTGGGTTCTTTTCCTACTGGTTATATTGCTGTTAAGCAGTTGAAGGGGATTGATATTCGGGAGGTGGGTTCGGGTTCGACGGGGGCAACAAATGTTTTAAGAACTTTGGGGAAGGGTGCGGGGGCTACGGTTTTATTGGTTGATTGTTTGAAGGGTGCGTTAGCGATCGCTCTCGTCCATGGTTTATTCTATCTTGCACAGGAACAAAGTTTAATTCCTGCAACGGTAAATGTGCAAGTTTGGCAGCCTTGGTTGGTAACTTTAGTTGGTTTAGCTGCTGTTCTCGGTCATAGTAAGTCGATTTTTTTGGGTTTTACTGGTGGTAAGTCTGTAGCTACCAGTTTGGGAATTTTATTAACTATGTCTTGGCAGGTGGGTTTGGCAACTTTGGGGATATTTGCAGTTGTGGTTGCTATTTCTCGGATTGTGTCTTTAAGTTCTATTGTCGGTGCGATCGCTGTTTCTATTTTAATGATAATTTTTGCTCAACCTTTACCATATCTTATCTTTAGCGTTGCTGGGGGATTATATGTAATTATCCGTCATCGCGCCAATATTAACCGATTGTTGGCAGGAACTGAACCTAAAATCGGACAAACTCTAGTAACCGAAGCAGACGTAAATCAATAAGAGGATGCGCCCAAAACTCTCTCCCAATTACCCATCACCCATTTCATACCTTTGACTTAGGATAAGCAATCCTTTTATGATGGAACTGCTGCCAAACATCCACAAAGATTTGAGCAATTTGGGACATATCCTCCCTTGTTAACCCTGAATCTTCAAGTTGTCCATCTTGCCATTTTCCTCGCAAAATATTATTCAGCATCTTTAATGCCTTTTCTGGAGTTGCATCTTTAAGACTCCGCAAAGCCGCTTCCGAAGAATCAGCCAACATCACAATCCCGGTTTCCCGTGACTGGGGAATGGGTCCGACATAGCGGAAATCTGCCTCATCGACGATGATAGAGGGGTCTTCCTTCGCCATTTCTAGGGCTTGATGGTAAAAATAAGCGATCGCCATTGTCCCCTGATGTTCAGGTATAAAAGCTTGTATAGCCGTCGGTAAACGATGTCTTTTGGCCATCACCAACCCTTCAGTTACGTGCTTTCTAATTATTTCTGCACTTTGCCAAGGATCTTTAATCTCTGTATCATGTTTATTTGGTCCCCCCATTTGATTTTCAATAAATCCCAGAGGATCGTGCATTTTACCAATATCATGGTATAATGTTCCAGCCCTAACCAACTCCACATTACATCCCAATTCCTTAGCAGCAGCTTCCGCTAGAGTCGCCACAAACAGAGTATGTTGAAAAGTCCCAGGTGTTTCTGTAGCTAAACGTTTTAACAAAGGACGGTTGGGATTTGCCAGTTCTGCTAATCGAATCGGGGTAATTAAATCAAACAGTTTTTCTAAATAAGGACTTAAACCCAAAGCCACAATACTCCAGGCCAAACCAGATAAAGCTACTAAAGCACCTTCCTGGAGGACAACATACCACATCGAACCAAAGGCCGCCCCCACCAAAACCTTCAAAATTAAGTAAATACACCCTTGCATTAAGCCAATAGCCGCACCCAAAAGAGCCAATTCTTCCCGCGATCGCAATTTATGGGCAATGCAACTGCCTAATATCCCTCCCCCTGCACCAGCAAATAACCATATTTTACTGATGTCCGCAGTGATTGGTAAAATAATTGATAGCATTCCCACTACCGTTACACCAATGGCTGGTCCATAGAAACTACCCAACAATAAGCCCACCGCACTCCAAGTAGCGTAAGGAATACCAACGGCTATTATACCAGGTGTACTCAAGGTTAACAGTAAAACTAACAAGCGATCGCGCTGTCGCAAACTGTAACCAAAATGCCTTTCTACCCAAACAAAAACACCCGCCGCTACCGTAAAAAAGCCAGCTAATTTCCCCAAATCCAGCCAATTCACCTCCCGACGAATCAACTGATAATGCTCTAACACATCAAAATTCCAGGAATTAATCAGTTTTCCCTTACTGACAATCACCTCCCCCTGTCTGACATCTACCATCACAGCAGGTACCCCATCCGCAGCTTGTTGAGCCTGTTTCTGGGTTTGTTCTTGATCTAACTTGAGATTTGGCTTCAATACAGACATCAGTATTTTTGTAGCTAAAAGTTCCGCTTCCCCTGGGACAAATGTTTGTACCTGTAGACGCACAGCATCCTCTAAAATATTATTGGGTAGACCTTCTGGAATCCCCTGAGTCAAAATTCGCTCTAGAATCTGATCAATTCCTCTCTGGGTCTTTTCCCAGTGATCCTCTGACAAATCTAAAACAAATGTCTCTTCATATACTGCTTCTGGCTTAATTGCCTCCATCTGCACAAGTTTAGTAGCTGCTTGGTTATATTCTTTTCTAGCTTGGGAAATTTGCTCAATCAGCAAAGACAAGTTTTTATCAGAAGTTGTAATGCGGTATGCTTCTATTTCTCCCACCGCTTGAGTAAATTCATAATTCAAACTACCCAATGGTGGTAATTTAGGAAGATTCTTTCCTGCTTCTCTACCTCTTGCTTGGAAAGTCCACACATCTGGCTTTTGTGTTCTGGCATTTTCTAAAACCACTAGCAAATGTTGCCATTCTAAATCAGGACAAGAACGCAGATAACGCTGAGTATATATTGACAAAGCCGTAGAATCAAAAAACGGAAACGAGCCGGCAACTTGACGAATTTTATCAATATCATCTAAAAGTTTGCTGATATCTTCGTTTATTTGCTCATTCCGTTTTCCATCGACCATTAACACCGCTCCAGAATCTTTACTGACAGCCTTGCGGTTTGCTTCCGTTTGTTTGCGATCTTCAATTCTAGCTGTACGGGGCGCTCGAAATGTCTGTGGCGCGGGAGTCCCCACTTTCAATTGAGGTTGATTGTATAATTTATGTCCTACAACACCAGTGAGTGATGCTACGGTCATCACTAAAATCATTGAAGAACGCTTTTCATACACCCAGCCTAAAATTATAGTTGCCGCTGGTCTTTTTTTCAGCACTTGGTTATTGGCCAACCTATCAATCCCACTCTTGATTTTAGCTGATCTAGATCCTGATTTGTTATTAGTGCTTGATAAATGCAAAAGTATATTTTTGATAACAGTCTTTTTATGGGCTTGATCATACTCCTTATTGTTAGGACTACTTACATTTTTGTACCGTTGCTGCCATTGTTGCCATTTCTGGGTTAGGGATTGCAAAAATTGCTGTGTTTTCATTACCTATGGCTGTAGTTGCTGACTTTGATGACTCAAAACAAGACAATCTGCAAAATAAGTCAGAATTTTGGCAGTTTAACTAAAATCTGGTGAGATTGTCCATCATAGCTACTTACAGGCTAAGGTTGGGGGTTGGGAAAATAGTAACGTATAATTAATTAGATTTGATTTTGATAGTATCCAGACCCCTGTGATCGATAGTGGGATTATATACCCCTGACCAAGCGCCTACAAATACATTAGATAATTCTAGCAGTTGAGATATATTACTCAGTCCCCCTGGGGGGGAATTGATTGGTAAAGATAAAATCTGCCAAGGAGAAGGAATGCCAACTGTGCTGTTATATGCCCCTGATAAAGCACCTGTAATTACCCCTGCGGTTTGTGAGCATATCGGGGTATTATTGTCAATAGCTCGTAAAACTGCTAAACGATAATCTTCTAAAGAGCTAAGAAAGCAGTAAAAAGCTAGAGTAGTGGCGTTAATTAAGGTTTCTTGCCTACTTAACTCCTCTCGTACCCGTTCTAATCTCACTCCTTGCTCTAAAAATGTTTGGACTTGTAATAATTTTTGTGTTAAAGGAGTTGATGTTTCTCCTAGAAAGGTTATGGTTTGGGGGATGAGGGTCAGAGGATCAAGTTTTTCTTTCACTGCTAGAGCGATCGCCCACCCCAATGCTAGAATTACATCTTTCAACACTGGATCATCATCCCAGATTGTTAAAACTTCCTGTAGATTCTGCCTAAGTTTAATTGGGTTTTCATGATAAAAAAGTACCACTGGCAAAGTAGTAAAAATGATCTGACTCTCAGGAGTTTTAGGTGTTTGATGCTTTGACCACTCTTTCACATCTAATTTGCCCAAGGTGATCAAACTTTCCATACCCAAAATAGCAGGTTTAGCAAAGTCATCATCACCATTAGCTGCTAAACTTCTCCCCAGGAAAGCTCCCAAAAAAGTTCCTCTAAACCGACTGACAAGAGAATAACCCATAGAGTTATGAAAGGCTTAAATGATGGGTCAGTGCTTGTAAGCCCAGGAGGTAACTTTGAACTCCAAAGCCACTGATTTGACCGATGACCACTGGGGCTATGTAAGAATGATGTCGAAAATCTTCCCGTCGGTAAATGTTGCTCAGGTGTACTTCTACAGTCGGTAAATTCACAGCAGCGATCGCATCTCGCAAAGCTACACTGGTATGTGTATAAGCCCCAGCATTGATTAAAATCCCCTGATGCTGTTCTAAACAACCGTGAATAGCATCTACTAAAATTCCTTCGTGATTTGACTGCAATATAGTGAGTTTCGCTTGCAACTTTTTGGCTTCTGCCTGTAACAAGCGATTAATCTCATCTAGAGTTAAAGAACCGTAAATTCCCGGTTCTCGCTGTCCTAATAAATTTAAATTTGGCCCATGCAGCACCAAAATACTTAAAAGATGCAAAGTCAACTCCCACACCTAGAGGATTTTAACGACGACGCAAACGCTCATTTACAGGAATCGGAATCAGTTCCGGTTCCGGTTCAGCCTCCGGCCCTAGCAGACTATCAATTAGTTTCCTCGCTAATTCTTTAAGCTTTTCCAGTACCTTTTCTATATAATCCATTGAACTGACTGCTCCTGAGAAACTACCTCAATTTTAATTAACAAGTTTGCAGAATCTGGCGTATTGTCGCACCTCTGAATTTTTATGGGGTTGACACACTCTTAGATTTGTGGTATTAGCCAGACAAAAAAACTGGGTTTTGTGTTCTGCCTTACTTCTTAGAATATCACATTAAAAAACGAAGGAAAGGGTTTTATTCAAAACGTATATTTTCCCCAAATTCTAACACCCAAATTCCCCACTTCTCAAAGGATTCGGGGATCTATCTAAGTTAAGTAGTCGGACAAAATTAAATTCATTGGTTGAGAGGGGGAACTCTTAACTGGGAACAGGAAGAGAGTTTTGGGCGATTCTACTTAATGCGGTGCGTCAGATAGAGAAAATCTGTTAGATAAACAAACCACAGAGGCACAGAGTTCACAGAGAACGGAGAGAAAATCTGTTAGATGCTCAATTATTGGGTCTGACCTGAAAAACAAACCACAGAGGCACAGAGTTCACAGAGAACGGAGAGAAAATCTGTTAGATGCTCAATTATCGGGTCTGACGTGGTTGGTGAGCTTGCCGAACCACACCCTACAAGAAATAAAATCCATCATCCTTATGTAATAGAAATAGATTCTGTCAATGGGTAACTCCTAAAAATTAATCATGTTATGACCTGACCAAAATAATATTGTAGGGTGGGCAATGCCCACCCTAGTTCTAACTTGCTGTCTTTTTCTTTTTTGCACTACTGGTTGATGACTTGGTAGTTGAGCTAGTTTTAGTAGTTGTGGATTTAGTAGTTTTGCGTGTAGATTTTGTAGATGCTTTCTCTGAGAGTAGTTCCAGTGCTTTAGATAGTGTGATACTTTCCACCGTTTCACCTTCAGGAATACTCACATTAGTTTTGTTGTGCTTAATATACGCGCCATAGGGTCCATCATAGATGTTGACTGGTGCTTCATCTTCTGGATGTTGACCTAATTCTCGTAACGCGGCTTTAGATTTGCTGCTGGCGGCCCTGCCTTTTTTCGGTTCAGCCAATAACTCTAATGCCCGTTCCAGGGAAATTGTCAACACATTATCAGTAGCTTTCAGAGAACGGTAATCTTTCCCTTCTTTGCCTTGGTCATGGACAACGTAAGGACCAAAACGTCCTAAACTGGTTTGAATTTTGCCGCCTGTATCAGGGTGAGTTCCCAAGGTGCGGGGTAGAGCCAAGAGTCCCACAGCCATGTCTAGGGTGACATTTTCTGAGGTGACACCCTTGGGTAAAGAAGATTGTTTAGGTTTAGGATTTTCCTCGGTTTTGTCACCTAACTGCACATAGGGTCCGTATGTGCCAATTTTAAGATAAATTGGTTCGCCAGTTTCAGGATGACGGCCTACTTGATCTGGACCTGTGAGTTTTTGCCGCAGGATGATTTCTACCTGTTTGGGGTCGAGGTCTGCGGGGGTGAGGTCTTTGGGAATGGAAGCAGTGACAACACCATCTGCACTTTCTACTTCTATATAGGGTCCATATTTACCAATGCGGACTTTGGCATCTAAATTTTCTAGTTCTACAGTTCTAGCAGTGGTGGCATCAATTTGATTTTCTTGTTCTTTAACTAAGGTTTCTAACCCTTTATCGCCCAAATAAAATTCCTGGAGGTAAGGTAGCCATTTTACTTCCCCTGTGGAAATATCATCTAGGGTTTGCTCCATTTTGGAGGTGAAGCTGGGATCTACAATATCAGGGAAATATTTTTCTAGTAAATCGGTGACTGCAAAGGCCGTAAAAGTGGGAATTAGGGCGTTATTGACCAATTGGCAGTAACCTTTGTCGATAATGGTACCAATAATGCTGGCATAGGTACTAGGACGACCAATGCCTTCACTTTCTAGGGTTTTGACTAAACTTGCTTCGGTGTATCTGGCGGGGGGTTGGGTTTCATGTCCCACTGCTTCTAGTTCTCGGCAATTTGGATGATCGCCGACTTTTAGAGGTGGTAAGATGACTTCTTGATCTTCTAATGCGGCTTCGGGATCATCTGAACCTTCGACGTAGGCGCGGAGGTAGCCAGGAAAATCAATGCGTTTACCAGAGGAACGAAATCCGGCATCTTCGATTTGCAGTTGGACGGTAAGTTGAGTTTGGCGAGAGTCGGCCATTTGACAGGCGACGGTGCGTTTCCAAATTAAATCATAAAGGGCAAATTCCCGACCGCTTAACCCGGTTTCTTGGGGGGTGCGGAAGCTGCTACCGGCAGGACGAATGGCTTCGTGGGCTTCTTGCGCCCCTTTGGATTTGGTGGTGTATTGCCTGGGTTCGGGACTGAGGTATGATTTGCCGTATAACTGTTCTACACAATTTCGGGCAGCAGCGATCGCTTGCTCCGATAGATGTACTGAGTCTGTCCGCATATAGGTAATATACCCTTGTTCGTACAAACTTTGAGCAGTCCGCATTGTATCCCTGGCTGAAAGCCTCAACTTCCGGTTAGATTCTTGTTGCAGTGTGGAAGTTGTAAACGGTGGCGATGGTTTGCGGGTAACTGGACGTTCTTCTGTATCCGCTACAGTCCAAGTTTTTCCCGTTAGCCGTTCTTTGAGTTCTACTGCCTGGGTTTCGTTCAGTAACACCACCTTGCGTCCGGCTACAATTTCTCCGGTGGCGGGGTCAAAATCGCTGCCTGTGGCCACTTTCGTGCCTTCTAGGGTCACTAGCTGGGCGTTAAATGGCAATTTTTCTTCTACTAAACTGGCTTTTAAATCCCAGAATGTACCTTCATGGAAAGCGCGACGTTGGCGTTCTTTAATTACTAACAATCTAACAGCTACCGATTGCACCCGCCCCGCAGATAGTCCCCAGGCGATTTTTTTCCACAGCAGGGGGGATAAGGTATATCCTACCAAGCGGTCTAAAATCCGTCGGGTTTCTTGGGCGCGAACCAACTGCTCATCAATGGTACGGCAGTTTTTTAATGCCTTTTTGATGGCTTCTTGGGTGATTTCGTGAAAAACCATCCGCTTGGTTGGTACTTTGGGTTTGAGCAACTGGTATAAGTGCCAACTGATGCTTTCACCTTCCCGGTCTTCGTCAGTAGCCAAGATTAATTCATCAACACCTTTCAGGGCATCTTTGAGCAGAGTGACAATTTTCTTTTTGTCTTTGGGGACGACATACACCGGTTCAAAATCCGCATCTATATTCACCCCAAGCTGCGCCCATTTTTCTCCTTTGATATTGGCGGGAATTTCACTAGCTGACTGCGGGAGATCACGCACATGACCCATTGAAGCCTCTACCACATAGTCTTTTGGGAGGTAGTTGCGAATGGTACGAGCTTTGGTTGGAGATTCGACAATGACAAGTGTTGACATGGAAATTTAAAAAAAAGAATAGCTTTTAAGCTAAACAGTCAAGTTGAGATGGTTTCGGTGAAATGTCAAGATTACAAATCAACTTTCAGGATGAAGTTACAAGTAATGGTAATCTCTATAGCCGCATTTAGCAGAAATATAAAGATTGGATGAAGATAAAAGCAGAATATTACCCTTTCTTCATAATTTATCTTGCATTTTGGCGTAAAGCTTGCACCAATTGTTTTTTCATCCTTTATTTATTGACTCTACACCCTTGTTCAATTCCGCCGGGAGGACTGGAGAGGAGAATACTGGGTGAATTGCCAGATATTTCCATCTTTAACTTATCTAACGCATAAATGGTGAATAAAGTTGGTAAAATATTTGTGAGGTGTCATAGAGCGATCGCTTCTGTAATTTGGTAAATTTTAAATGTCAGTATATACAATTGTATAATGAATTACCATATATACACCAACAACGATAATTCTACAACTTTTGAAAAATAGTTAGTAAAACTGGACCTAATAAATAATAGTGACCTAAACATAAAAGTCCAGCATCATCACCCATTTTTTGACGTTGTTCTTGGCTGTAGAATTTAATTCCTGTAGGCGAATTTGCCATTAGTTGCAATGTTGGATTATTTGTGGTGATGTCAACTAAATAAAACTTTCCCCCAGGCGAAATTATTCTCGCTATTTCACTTAAAACTTGATCTGGGTGGGGATAATGTAAAAAACTAATGGTGTTAAATACTGCGTCAAATTGACCATCAGCAAAGGGAAGTGATTCGGCATTACCTTCAAGGTAAATTAATCTGGGGCGGTGTTGATTGTTTTGTCTGGCTAACCGCACCATTTGGGTAGATAAGTCTAATCCTGTACCTCGTAAGTCAGGAAACTGATTTGCCAAGCGGTTTAGTAAGCGTCCAGTTCCACAACCTAAATCAAGTATATTCGGGTTTGGTGGTAGTTGGATTTGGGAAAGTAATCTTTTATGGATGGCTTGGTAAATGAAGGAGGGAAATGTCCAATCATAACTTGGTGCCCAACGATCAAAAAGTTGTTTTTTCATTTTTTTATTCTAACAATAAGTTCTTTTCTCACGCAGAGGCGCAGAGGCGCAGAGAGTAAGAGTTTTTAGTTTTGGTCGTTATAGCGATAAGTTACTCCGCAGAGGGCAGCTAAGAAGACCCAAAAGAGTATACATAATCGTAAGTCAAAGATTGTGACATCAACTGTGTTGAATAGTATCCAGCCCAGGAAGGCTAGTAGGTAACTGAAGAAGATTAATTTGTTTTCTGGTTCTAGTAGTTTTGATTGCCATAAAAGTTGACTGGCTTTAATTAATATCCAGGTGAGTAAGCTACAAAATAACAAAATGGTGGGGAAACCGGTTTCGGCAGAAATCATTAAAAATAGGTTGTGGGGATGTCCTAAATCTGTTTGCATTTGTGCTTTGTACAGTCCATTAAAACTGCGTAATCCCCAACCAGTCCAAGGATGTTTTTTTGTTAAATCCCAGGCAAATTGCCATTGGGTTTTTCTCATTAGGGCAACTGGTCTATCTGGATACATATCATCGTTTAATCGCGCCCAGATTGAGTAGGGGACAAAGCGGCGAAAAAATACAGCGATCGCTCCAGGGGCAAATGCTGCTAAAAAGGTAATACTCACCATACTCACCACTCCCCCAACCAATAACCTCCATCCTTGGTAAAGGGCAAATCCTAAACAGGCTATCATGGCGATCGCCCATCCATTCCGGGAATTAGTTAAAATTAAAGCTGTAAAGTTGGCCAGCACTGTCACTGTTAAAAAGATATTCAGGGGATTTTTGATTTTCTGATAATTCTCTAACCACAAACCCAAACCTAAAATAAATATACTGGCCAAATAAGCGGCTAAGGTATTGGCGTGCATGAACATTGCCGCCATTCTTCCTGGTGGTTCTCCTCCCGGTGCGATCGCCCAATCTAACACCACCCACAACAAGTTTAATTCAAAATGCCAACCAAAAAACAACTGTCCCACTCCCGTAATCACCACGGGGACAGAACCAAAGACCATAATCCAAGCTATTTGCCGTAATTGGGCGGCTGTTTGAATTAGGGCTGTTAATCCGGCGAAAAAGAAAAAATACGGTAAAAAATTAAATAAACCCAGGAAAGCCTCTACTCGATGAGAGGCAAACCCGGTACTGATCACCATTAGTAAACTTAACAGTGCAAAACCCCGATGGAGGGGACGACGGCTAATAGTACGGTATTGTTTGCCCCAAGTTAGTAAGGAGGCGAAAATTATCAACACCCCCCCAACGGCTGGACTAACGGGAAACACAAGTAGTCCAAATTGAAGACATTGCCAAGGGATTTGTAAATTAGGGTTGGGATGGTAAAAAACTTGGTTCAAGCTAACTCCCAACATTCTTCTGCACGGGTGAGACGTATTTGTGCTACAGTGAAGACAGTGGGAATAATTCGACCGTAATTGGTAGCGATCGCTCTCCACCCCAAATCCGCAAAAAACCAAGCCCACATCATTGGTCCGACAAACGCAAACATACTCCGCACCGCCCCATAACGAGCCGCACTCATCGTCATTCCCCGTTTAGCCATTTGCAGAGTCACATAATTTTGAAACTGGTTTGTCGCTACCTTAGCCCCAGTAATTGCCGTTTGTTTAGCCACCTGATAAGTAGCAAAATGGATGGCAAATTGACGGGCGATTTGTTGGAGAACAAAAGGTTGAATCACAGAAGTTACAGCCAAAGCACTACCACCTTTAAAAATTAACCCCAAAGGATCATGTTGTAAAGCCAATGGTAGGGGTTCTTTTAGTTCAGATTTAAGCAACTGATACTGAACTCTTGTAGTTAACTTTTGTTTTTCCTGTTCCGGCAACCTTTTCCATACCTGCCCTAGCAAGTGTAAAAATACCTCGGCTTCTAAATCTACTGTTGACAAATTATCAAAATAGGGAATTTTTAAATACTTACATACTTGAATCAGTGCTTGTCGATAAGTTACCTCTTCAGTACGTCCCCGCAACACTGTGATTCCATCTGCTGCTAAAAAACGAAATCGGTTTTCTAGGGTTTCTAACCAAACTTCACGATTTTGGCTTTGCACCTCAATAGGTTCTGGTGTCTGAACATAATCGAGGGGATTAAATTTGCGACTAAACAAAATTGCTGTTAAGTCCTGTAGTTCTTCTTCCGTTGCCAACTCTAGTACCGCTCTTAATTCATCCAACTTCCCTTCCTCCCTTCCAGTTTGTCTGTACTCTATTCTACTATTAACCCAAGTTAGTAATTATAATGATCAGAACTCAGCGTAACTTCAATAGACATTTCACGGAACATCTCTACAAAGGTCTTCAAAGGACGTAGATTTAATTACCGGAGATGTCTATTGCTTTTAGAATTTTTAACTTTTAATCTTTTCCCATGTCTAACCAACCCGTAATTGAAAGCATATACACAGATGGGGCTTGTACTGGCAATCCAGGCCCTGGTGGTTGGGCTGTTGTTGTTTACTTTAACAATGGCTCAGTTCACGAAATGGGGAACTCATCCCAGCATACCACCAATAATAAAATGGAAATGCAAGCGGCGATCGCTGCCCTCCAATACTTCACCACATCATCACAAACCCAACCCATCACCCTCTACACCGATAGCGAATACCTAATTAACTGCGTCACCAAATGGGTAAAAGGCTGGAAAAAGAAAGATTGGAAAAAAGCAGACGGAAAACCAGTTCAAAACCAAGATTTATTAGAAACACTCGATCAATTAAATAGCTCGCTTGTAAAATGGCAGCACGTGCGCGGACATTCTGGTAACATAGGTAACGAACGTTGTGATGTGATTGCTCGCTCCTTTGCGATCGGCAAAATACCATCTCTCCAACAACTACAGTCAGGAAATGCTTACCAAACCGTATCCCCAACCAATCAACCAAATGTGGTAAAAGTATCTGATTGTAACGACGAATCTACATTAATTAACAAAAATACACAAGAAACCAGTGCTTTTGCATTAGACATAACCACTATGGAACCATCTACCGCCACAGTTGCGGCCACAACCGACGAAAAACCGCCTGAGATGAGAGTTTTACAACTTCGTAACTTAGTTGAGACTCTGCGTATTGCTGATGAAATTTCCGAAAAAGGTTATTTAATCACCAGTTCTGAATTAGCAGACTTAATGGATGTCCACGCCAGCGCCGTTACCAGCCGGGGTGATCAATGGCGGTGGCGAAATTGGATAGTTTCACGGGTACGACGGGAAGGAAATCAAATTCTCTGGGAATTAGAACGAGGTGATCAAGTATCAAATGGGGATAATTCGTAATAAAAATTATCTGCGTTTATCTGCGTCCATCTGCGTTCAATTATTATAAATCCAAAGCGATGGACAAAGCCTGTCCCAGATGTATCATGACACCCTGAGAAAGTATCCCACGTAAACGCAAAAAGCGAGTTTTAGATAATACCCTTACCTGATCTGCCATGGCAATTGAGTCTTTTCTCAGTCCCCCATCTGGGGCTAAAATTAAAACCTGAGTAGGGTAAACTCTCCTCCCATCTTGATAAGCCGTACAAGGTACAGCTAACACCACCGGACTAGATAAATTAATTACATCACGACTGACAATAATTACTGGTCGAGTTCCCCCTTGTTCTGAACCTTCAGTCATTTCTAGACGCGCATCATAGACTTCACCCCTTCTCATATTGGAGATTCCCCTAGCTGCAATGCCTCCCACTGCGCTGTAGCAAATTCAACCTCCATTCTTAAAACTTCTGATTGATAATCAGGATCTTTAGCCATTTCTGCCAAAGCTGCATCAATTTCGGCTCTTTCTTGTACTGCTAATTCTCTCCGTAAGGCCTGCACTACAAAATCATTACGACTTTTGGCTTTTCCTTCTAAGACTGCTTTATCAGTTGCTTCCAATAGTTCCCGGGGAATAGTTAAAGTCGTCCGAATAGTTTCTGCTTTCATAGCGCGTTCAGTCTTTGATGTCTGAAGTGATGACTTATATGATATCGTTTTGTGCATCAAACAAATATAATGTATCTTGAAAAATAAGTATATATTGTGATGGATAAAACAATATATAGCAGGAGTCAGGAGTCAGGAGTCAGGAGTCAGAATTAAAACCCTGTTGTGAAACGAGTTGCATGAATGGTTTACGCCAACCTACGCTAACAATTGATGTCCTAACCACCTTGGCGGTTGATATAAATTCAATATATTTGTGTAAGCGATCGCTCCACCGGAAATAATAGTGTAATCATCCTACCCAAGAAAGAGTATAATCAATTAGTCAAATTAACAGAACTTAGGCAAAATATCTCTCACAAGCTCATTTCTCTGTGAACTCTGTGCCTCTGTGGTTAGTTTCTCAATTAATTGTGAGTAAGTCCTAATTAAGCATGAAGGTTAGCTTGTTCTTGCAACCAAGGATCAACAGGTTGTCCATCTTTCCGTTTTAATTGTATTTCCATTACCATCACTTCTTTAGAACCGGGAGGTGCGGGTTTTTTGTGAAAAATAATATCGTAATCTGCTGGGTTGTGTTGACGTTCTTTTAACCAGTCTTGGACTTTAGCGATCGCAAAAAATGATTGCCCTTGTTCAAACATTCGGGTAATCTGCATTTGTAAGCTATAAGGATTAAGCCGACTCATCTGATAACTCCTCTGTCAACAATTAACTAGGGATAGAGAAAATGGAAAATCAACTTCTTGATATGCGTTTAGCGGTGAGCATACGTGTCAACTTAAGATTAAATCGGCGGTTAAAAACCGCATCTACACAGGCGAAACCCACCTCCGTGGGTTTCAGATCCTCGATTTTTCCTGAGTCCGCGCAGGCGGACTTTGTTTGTGTAGGCGCGACTTCCAGTCGCCGGGGCTTAAGTTGACTATCCATGATCAGCATAATTTTGACACAATTCAGCGTAATTTTGAAATGACGATCGCAGAAATTCAAGATATACGTCAGGATTTGATTAAGCCGTGTTAAGTATAAGATCAAGGTCGGGGAAACCTGGACTCTACTAAAATTACTTAAAAGTTAATTATGCAGTTTTGGCGATCGCTGTGGCGAATTTTACTAATATTTTTATCTGGGTTGGGAATAGCGGTGGCTCTCCACGCTTGTCAACCTAATTCTAACACTGCCCTACCCGTTAACCAAACTACTCAAGTCCCAGTTACCCCTACACCGGAAACCATACCCCTACCCCCAGCAACTCAGGCAATTGTTAACAGTGTTAGCCCCAATGGACTGAACAACCCACCAAAGGGTGACGTGCGATTGGTCGTAATCAGCGACTTAAACAGTGCCTATGGTTCAACCGATTATGACCCAGAAGTAGACAAAGCGATCGCCCTCTTACCATTTTGGCAACCAGATATGGTAGTGTGCAGTGGTGACATGGTTGCCGGACAATATCCATCACTCACAGAAGCACAGATGAAAGCAATGTGGGCAGCTTTTGACGATCATGTAGCTGCACCCATGCGAAAGGCCAAATTACCCTATGGCTTCACTATGGGTAATCATGACGCATCAGGGGCTAAAAGCATTGCCGGAAAATTTTTATTTGCAAGGGAAAGGGACGTTGCCTCTAGTTACTGGAACGACCCAACACACGATTCTGGTGTAGAATTTGTCGATCGCTATCAATTCCCCTTTTATTATACCTTCAAACACCAAGATATTTTCTTTTTGGTTTGGGATGGTTCATCGGATCGGATTCCTCCAGACAAACTAGATTGGGTAGAAAAAGCACTGCAAAGCCCCGCCGCTAAATCCGCCAAAATCAAAATTTTATTAGGACATTTACCCCTTTACGCCATTACCGTAGGACGAAACAGCCCCGGTGAAGTGATGGCCAATACTGAACAGTTACGGGCAATGTTGGAGCGCAATCAGGTACACACCTATATTAGCGGACACCATCACGCCTACTATCCCGCCCACAAAGGTAAGCTGCAACTTTTACATACAGGCATTCTCGGTTCAGGTCCCCGTCCCTATATCGACAGTCGAAAACCGCCCCGTAAATCCCTGACGGTGATCGATATCAATTTTGCTGATCCTGAAATTACCACCTATACAACCTATGACATGAAAACCTTACAACTAATTAAGTTGGAGGAACTGCCCCGATTTATTTCTGGACATAATGGCATGGTATTACGTCGAGATGTGAAAATGCAAGATTTGAGCGATTCAGAACGTTCTGCTTGTGAACAACAAATAGGTGCTAATTTGTGCCGTGCTTAATTCAAGGTTTCTAGTAAGTAATGAGACAGAATTAATTACACAATTGATTTTTCTGTTCCCTGTTCCCTGTTCCCTGTTCCCTCTCTCACAGCGAGGTAATTTGTGCGATTCAAATTTGTTTCATCCCGACGGGGGTTTTTGTTAATATCAGCGATGACGGTGGCGATCGCTCTCAAGGCTTGTCAGAACAAAACCCCAGAAGTACCCGACCCCAAACTCACAGCAACCCCAATTTCCCTCTATGGAGGCGGTGCAACCTTTCCCTCGTTCCTCTATTTACGCTGGTTCACAGACTACGGCACTAAAAACCCCAATGTGGAAATCAGCTATCAACCCATAGGTAGTGCCGCCGGGATTCAGCAATTTCTCTCCACCACAGTGGATTTTGCGGCATCGGAAGTGGTACTCACAGATCAGGAAATTGCCCAAGTTACTCGCGGTACGGTGATGATTCCTTCGGTGGCGGGTAGTGTGGCTGTGGTCTACAATATCCCAGGGGTAAAAACTGGACTGAAACTTTCCCGTCAAGTCCTCCCGGCGATTTTTTTAGGCAAGATCAACAAATGGAACGATCCAGCGATCGCCGCCCTCAATCCAGATGTTACCATGCCCAATCTACCAATTACCGTAGTACATCGGTCTGATGGTAGTGGTACAACTGCCGCTTTTACAGCCCATTTAAGCGCCATCAGTCCTGAGTGGCAGAAGAAAGTAGGAACGGGATTGAATGTAGCTTGGACTACGGGCGTAGCGATTAAGGACAATGCAGGGATTAGCGCCCAAATTCAGCAAGGAGAAGGGGTAATTGGCTATGTAGAATATGCCTTTGCCAAACAGTTACAACTAGCCACCGCTGCCTTAGAAAATAAACAGGGACAATTTGCCCTACCGACAACGGAAGCAACGGCCAAAGCGATCGCCACCATTCAATTATCTGAAGATTTGCGCGGTTCTGTAGCCGATCCTGATGCCACCGATGCCTATCCCATTGTCACCTACAGTTGGGTGTTAGCTTATCAGCAGTACGACGATCCAAAACAGGCGAAGGCATTACAAAATGTGTTACGGTGGGCATTGACTGATGGCCAAAGCATGGGTTTAGAACTCGGATATGTCCCCCTTCCAGATGCCGTTGTCCAGAAGGCGATCGCTGCCCTCGACAAAATTGGTGGTGTAAAAAAAGGTTCTCATTAGGGAAATATCTAGGTCTTTCTGTATTTACTTACTCTTTCCACAGATTAGAATTTTTTCTGAACCTACTTGATTTTAACCCTGTAGACTTAAAAAGTAGAAATCACTTTGCGTTTAAAATGCCCAATTTCAGGTAAGATGCAGTTCTGAATCTGTATTTTTTCAAGATCATGGGTAGCACTTTCGGTCATTTATTTCGTATTACTACTTTTGGCGAGTCTCACGGTGGGGGTGTAGGAGTTATAATAGATGGTTGTCCGCCGCAATTAGAAATTTCTGCTGAAGAAATTCAATTTGAGCTAGATAGAAGAAGGCCGGGACAAAGTAAAATTACCACTCCGCGCAAAGAAGCTGATACCTGCGAGATTTTATCTGGGGTATTTGAAGGGAAAACTCTGGGAACACCAATTTCCATTTTGGTCAGGAATAAAGATACTCGTCCCCAAGATTATGATGAAATGGCGCAAAAGTATCGTCCTTCCCATGCAGATGCAACTTATGATGCTAAATATGGGATTAGAAATTGGCAAGGTGGCGGTAGATCGTCAGCCCGTGAGACAATAGGTAGAGTTGCCGCAGGGGCGATCGCTAAAAAGATTCTCCATCAAGTCGCAGGTGTGGAAGTTATCGCTTACGTCAAACGCATCAAGGATTTAGAAGGGGTAGTTGATACTAATACCGTTACTTTAGAACAGGTAGAAAGCAACATTGTCCGTTGTCCCGATGGTGAAATGGCCAATCGGATGAT
The DNA here is from genome assembly GCF_034932285.1 of Cronbergia sp. UHCC 0137. Lineage (NCBI taxonomy): Bacteria > Bacillati > Cyanobacteriota > Cyanophyceae > Nostocales > Nostocaceae > Cronbergia > Cronbergia sp. UHCC 0137. The sequence continues at coordinate 59,630 of NZ_JAYGHC010000005.1, read as the reverse complement.
TGAATTAATTGAACAAACCGGCAAACAAGGTGATTCTATTGGTGGTGTAGTAGAATGTGTGGTACGCAATGTACCTAAAGGTTTAGGCGAACCAGTTTTTGATAAATTAGAAGCAGACTTAGCTAAGGCTGTTATGTCTCTCCCTGCAAGTAAGGGATTTGAAATTGGTTCGGGTTTTGGAGGAACGTTATTAACAGGAATTGAACATAACGACGAATTTTATATTGATGAAACAGGAGAAATTCGCACAGTAACCAATCGTTCTGGAGGGATTCAAGGGGGAATTTCTAATGGAGAAAATATTATTTTGCGAGTGGCATTTAAACCAACTGCCACAATTAGAAAAGAGCAAAAAACTGTCACCAGTGAAGGTGAAGAAACTTTATTAGCTGCTAAGGGCAGACATGATCCTTGTGTTTTACCCCGTGCTGTACCAATGGTTGATGCAATGGTGGCTTTGGTTTTGTGTGACCACCTTTTAAGGCATTACGGGCAATGTAAACTACTTTAATAGGAGTGAAAATTTAATGACCAATCAATATCCAGAATTGAGGGAAACTGGTTTCTTTTTTTATTGTAGTGGCAATGTTTTTTCTTTCGCTTCTGTCTGTTTAGCTGATGGTTTAAATCAGTTAGGGATTCCCGTATTTTCTAATATAGATTATGAGGAAAACCTGATCTCAGACTTTAAGTTCCAAAGTGTGAAAAATTTAAAATTTTCTGACCAAGGAGAACCAAAATATATAATTTATGATTTGTCTAGTTGTTCTATAGAAAAGCCCATTGAACTTGTTATTCCCTCTGGAAAAATTGGACTTGCACTTTCAATGTCAGATGTTGTTTCAGGCTGCATCTTAAAAAATGATATCCCTTTTTTCTGCACACATTACAATGAATTTCTAGAAGTGCAAGGATGGAGACTTCCCTGGGCTTTTGGACTATCATCTAAAATGGTTAAATCATCTGGTTATGATGTTTCTTCGATTGATACTAGAAAAAAAAGTATAGTTTATAATTTTAGACCATCATTATCACAATCAGTTAGAGAATGTTTAGATCTAATTCTCATTCCTCATTTAGAAAAATATTTTACTTTAGAAACTGAAATCGTGGGGGAAGGAAGATGGACGGAAACTAATTTGGAAAGACTTAAAAGAAGTTTTGGGTGTTTAGCTTATGGAGGAACTTTCAGCCAAGATTTACTGAAAAATGACTTTTTTGAAACTTTAGAAGACTATTCTAGGTTATATAAAAATTTTACTTACCTCAAAAGAACAGTTATAGATCGTTGGGATAGTTGGAGATTTTGGGAATCTTTAGCTGCTGGCTGTTTAACTTTTCATTTGGATTTTGAAAAATATGGGTTTAAATTACCAGTTATGCCTAATAATTGGGAACATTATATTGGCTTGAATTTAGAAGATATAAAAGGTGATATAGAAAGGGTAATGGATGAATCTGAAAAACTACCAATTATTGCAGCTAATGGCAGAAAATGGGCTTTAGAACATTACTCTCCCATAGCTGTCGCTGAAAGATTTTTGAGTATTTTTTGAGGAATTATGCTAAAATTTGATCAGCAACTAGAAACTATTTATGCCAGCGATCGCTACGAATGGCGACACTGGTTACAAAATAATCATGGCATTTATATCGGTATTTGGTTGATTTACTATAAAGTCAAAAGCGGTAAACCAAGCGTTAAATACCCGGAAGCGGTGAAGGAAGCCTTATGTTTTGGTTGGATTGACAGTAAAGTTAAATCCTTGGATGAAGATCGTTATATGCAAATCTTCACACCCCGAAAATCAAACAGTGTATGGTCTAAATTAAATAAACAATATATCGAAGAATTAATTACACAAAAATTGATGACTGAGGCAGGTTTTAAAAAGATTGAGATTGCTAAACAAAATGGTTCTTGGCATAGTTTAGATGATATCGAAGCGTTGATGATTCCCACAGATTTACAGCAAGCTCTACAATTAAACCAAACAGCAAATCTTTATTTTAATAAGTTTAGTAATTCATCGAAAAAAAATATTCTGATGTGGATAGAAAGCGCGAAACGTCCAGAAACAAGACTGAAAAGAATTGAGCAAACCATAGCTTCAGCAGCACAGAATAAAAATCCCTTGGTAAAATAAAAACTACAAAATTAGATAACTTTGCCAAATTTGTTGATGATCTTTAGTAGTTGTTTCTGGAACTAATAATCTCCAAGTTTTACCTTCTTTTTGAATTTGCAAATAAATTTCAAAGGGTTTTTGTGGTTGCTTTAAACTTCGCTTTGGTAATTGAACAGTTAAATCATAGGTTCCCAGAACACGGTAAGCGGGTAAATTTTCAATAGTCAGAGGTTGCTGTTTAGAAATAGACAAATGGTTGATATCAAAACTTTGGAAATCTAAATCTATTTTTTGACTAAGATCCTGTTTAGTTTGTTTTAACTGGATAGCGATCGCTCTCTGCACTAAATCAGGTGTTGGTAACAGTGCAATAGTAGTACAGGCTGTCAATAATAACAACAAAAACGTCATCACAGCCAACCGATGATAATTTGTAATTATACTGATGGGAGATTTAAATACCGTTATATTCATCTTTGATAGGACTATTAAAGTTAAATAGTATTTTCGGTGCAAGTAAAGGTAATATTTCTAGAGGATGGTGTCGTCCTGTTCAATATACTAATGCAATGCTGGTAAACAAGAACGGCGATAAAAACCACACAAGGTTGCCACCTCTGATTATAGTACAGTAGCGATCGCTCTTTGATGTACTTAATTCAAATATGACCTTAGCCTTGTGAATCCTCAGCTATACCCCCAGTAAAACTGTGAGTCTATTAGATCTAAAAATTCAACCCTTGACATCAGACCATTTGAGTGCGTTACTAGAACTGGATCAAACCTGTTTCAATGGTTTATGGACTTTGGAGGGCTACCGTCGGGAACTAGAAAGTCCTAATAGTTGCCTTTTGGGTTTATTTTGTCCAGTTGTTGACTACGGATTGCTGGGAATGGGATGTTTTTGGTCAATTTTAGAAGAAGCCCACATCACAATTTTGGCAGTTCATCCCCAATATCAGCATCAAGGTTTGGGACAGGCTTTGCTGTATTCTCTACTTAGGGCGGCCAGCGATCGCGGTTTGGAGCGAGCTACCTTGGAAGTTCGAGCTTCTAACCAGGGGGCTATTTCTTTATATCAAAAATTTGGCTTCAAAACTGCTGGTAGACGACGGGGTTATTACAAAGATAACGATGAAGATGCCTTAGTGCTGTGGTTGTCTGAGTTACAAGAGCCAAAATTCCTCCATCGTCTCGATCAATGGCAAAATATGGTCAGCGATCGCCTTCAACAATCTTTTTGGCAATTTATTGACCCCTGAGAGCAGAAACCATAATTGTGAAAAAAAATAAATTTTTCTCTCCTGTTTATAATTAGAATATTTTTTGTTTATCAAATTAAGCATAGTATTTTCTTATGAATAATTTTAATATCTTGATGTATAGCTAGTTTTTATGATATAATAGTTAGTTTGAGAACAAGCAAGCAAAATATCAAGATGAAAGTTTGATTGTTCGTAATTAGCCCTTAAAACCCTGATAAAGTCAACTCTTCAATCGACAAGCTACATAAAAAGTAATAAATGATCAGCAATTAACCCATCGGCCTGTGTAATGGTTCTTGGATGTCTAAAATCTTTATACAGACATCCAAAACTTTAGCCTGTGCTAAAATCAGCGTACCGGCACGACGCAGGTGATGGGAAAAATGCCATGTTTGAACGCTTCACAGAAAAAGCCATTAAGGTAATCATGCTGGCCCAAGAAGAGGCCCGCCGTTTAGGTCACAATTTTGTCGGAACTGAGCAGATCCTCTTGGGTCTGATTGGCGAAGGCACAGGTGTGGCAGCTAAGGTGTTGAAATCAATGGGAGTCAATCTCAAAGATGCCCGCATCGAAGTTGAAAAGATCATAGGTCGGGGATCGGGTTTTGTGGCAGTGGAAATTCCGTTTACGCCACGGGCAAAGCGAGTCCTAGAACTATCCTTGGAAGAAGCACGCCAACTGGGGCATAACTACATTGGCACCGAGCATCTGCTGTTGGGCCTAATCCGCGAAGGGGAAGGTGTAGCAGCCAGGGTGCTAGAAAACCTCGGTGTGGATTTGTCTAAGGTGAGAACCCAAGTAATTAGGATGTTGGGAGAAACTGCCGAAGTTTCACCGGGTGGACCTTCAGGCCGGACTAAAACCCCAACATTAGATGAATTTGGTTCTAACCTGACCCAGATGGCCGTAGACAACAAACTCGACCCTGTGGTGGGGCGTGCTAAAGAAATTGAGCGCGTAATTCAAATTCTCGGTCGTCGGACTAAGAATAATCCAGTGCTGATTGGTGAACCAGGGGTTGGTAAAACAGCGATCGCTGAAGGTTTAGCATCGCGGATCGCCAACAAAGATGTCCCCGACATCCTGGAAGATAAGCGTGTGATGACACTGGATATTGGTTTGCTCGTAGCGGGAACCAAATACCGGGGGGAATTTGAAGAACGGCTGAAAAAAATTATGGATGAGATCCGCTCTGCGGGTAATGTCATTCTCGTAATTGATGAGGTTCACACCTTAATTGGTGCGGGTGCAGCAGAAGGGGCGATTGATGCAGCAAATATCCTCAAGCCAGCCTTGGCCAGGGGAGAACTGCAATGTATTGGCGCAACGACACTGGACGAATACCGCAAGCACATTGAACGGGATGCAGCTTTAGAGCGACGCTTCCAACCAGTGATGGTGGGAGAGCCTTCCGTGGATGAAACAATTGAAATTTTATATGGTTTGCGCGATCGCTACGAGCAACACCACAAACTGAAGATATCCGATGAAGCTTTAGTGGCGGCGGCGAAATTGTCTGATCGATATATCAGCGATCGCTATTTACCAGATAAAGCCATTGATTTGGTTGACGAAGCGGGTTCTAGGGTGCGCTTGATTAATTCCCAACTGCCCCCAGCAGCGAAGGAGTTAGACAAGGAATTGCGGCAAATCTTAAAAGAAAAAGATGATGCAGTGCGTTCTCAGGACTTTGATCGAGCCGGGGAATTGCGCGATCGGGAAATGGAAATCAAAGCGGAAATCCGAGCGATCGCCCAAAACAAAACCAACGCTACTGGTGGAGATGGTCTAGAACCTGTGGTCACGGAAGAAGACATTGCTCACATTGTCGCTTCCTGGACAGGAGTACCAGTCAACAAACTCACCGAATCTGAGTCCGAAAAACTGCTACACATGGAAGACACCTTACACCAGCGCCTCATCGGTCAAGATGACGCTGTGAAGGCCGTTTCCCGCGCTATTCGTCGCGCTCGTGTCGGTTTGAAAAATCCCAATCGACCAATAGCGAGTTTTGTCTTCTCTGGTCCCACTGGGGTTGGTAAAACTGAATTGGCGAAATCCCTAGCTTCATACTTCTTCGGTTCTGAAGAAGCAATGATTCGCTTGGATATGTCCGAATACATGGAGCGTCACACGGTCAGTAAATTGATCGGTTCACCTCCTGGTTATGTCGGTTACAACGAAGGTGGTCAGTTAACGGAAGCTGTACGCCGTCGTCCTTACACTGTGGTGCTGTTTGACGAAATCGAAAAAGCACACCCCGATGTGTTCAATATGCTATTGCAAATTTTGGAAGATGGGCGGTTAACCGACGCAAAAGGTCGCACGGTAGACTTTAAGAACACCTTGCTGATTTTGACTTCCAACATTGGTTCTAAGGTAATTGAAAAAGGTGGTAGCGGTATCGGCTTTGAATTCTCTGAAGATGCAACTGAAACCCAATACAACAGAATCCGTTCTTTGGTGAATGAGGAACTGAAGCAATACTTCCGTCCTGAGTTCCTGAACCGGTTAGATGAAATTATCGTCTTCCGTCAGTTGAACAAGATTGAAGTTACCCAAATTGCCGAAATCATGCTCAAGGAAGTGTTCGGTCGGTTGACAGAAAAGGGCATTGTCTTAGAAGTCACAGACCGCTTCAAGGATCGCTTGATCACTGAGGGTTATAGTCCTAGCTACGGTGCAAGGCCATTACGTCGAGCAATTATGCGCTTATTGGAAGATAGTTTGGCGGAAGAAATTCTGTCTGGACGCATCAAAGATGGCGATACTGCGCTGGTTGACGTTGATGAAAATGGCGTTGTTCAAGTTAGTTCTCAACAAACACGGGAGTTGTTACCCCAAGGTGTTGAGTCTTAGTTAGGTTTTGGTAATTGTTAATTGAACGGTAGGGGATTTCGGTTCTCTACCGTTTTTTTGTTTTTTCTCACGCAGAGGCGCAGAGTCGCAGAGAGGAGAAGGGACAAGATCAAAGTTGAAATAAACTGAGTAATGATATATTCTGGGATTTGTATAATAATTTTCGCGTTTTTAGATCAAGATTTATAATTATAGATGTACTACACTGCTTCTCAAGGATAATTATGCCTATCCAGTTTCGGTTTCATCCAGAAAAGGCTATAGAAGCGGCCGCTACGTTTCTGAAGCTGCATGGTAAGTCTATGAAGTATTTAGGCTTGGTTAAGATGCTATACATAGCTGATCGTATTGCATTAGAACGCATGGAGCAGCCAATTACAGGTGATCATTATGTATCAATGGATTACGGTCCCGTACTCAGTGGGGTTTATGATCTAATTAAAGGTCAACCTGTTGATAATGCTTTACCTCTGTGGTCTGAGTATATTTCTCCTCGCAATGCAAACGTTGTTGAATTACTGAAAGACCCAGGGAATGAGGAATTATGTGAAGAAGAGGAAGAAATTATCCAAGAAGTATATAAAAAATATGGACATCTTGACCCGTTCAAGGTTGCAAAATGGACTCATGATTTACCAGAATGGAAAGACCCTCATGGTTCTTCTATTCCCATTTTAGTAGAAGAAATTCTCAAAGATTTTGGTAAAACCGATGAAGAAATAGAGGAGATTAAACAAATAGCAATTAGAGAAGCATATTTAGATGAGGTGCTAAATGCCTAGCATCATTATTAACTTAGGAGATGTATTTTTGATCGATACACCTCCTAATAAACAACATTTTTATGTTGCAATTGCAATAACTTCTGATAATAAATATTTATTTGTTAATCTAACAGAAAAGAGGAATAACTGTGAAACTGCTTGTATCTTAGTACCACACCCAAGCTTACCAAATTTTATAGTTAAAGAATCTGTTATAGCTTACGAATATGCTCGTGAATGGGATGCAACTGATCTTTCTAAATGTATAACTTCCGGTAGTTCTATTCCTAAAGATTTTTTTGCCCCGGATATTTTGTTTCAAATTCAGCAAGGAGGATTAACTTCTAAGAAGTTGAAGAATAAATATAAAACTGCATTGAAAAATTTTTTGGGAATTACTTGAATTGAGTTATTTAGTTTAATTATAAATTTTATTGAATCTATTATAAACTTCTTTAACAAACCAAGATACTACTTCTGTTATATTGGTATAGTTATCGGTAGAAGAGTATAAACATTTAGCGTAATGGTTTAATTCATTTACTTTTAATTTGATATTACTTGCACTACCATGAGCATCTAAATTTCTTAATTGATGAAGATGTTTAATTAAGTAAAATTTTTCTTTAAGATGTTGACTATTCATAAAATTTGGTTTCAAAATTTCAAAAAATATCTCCACAGAGGCATTAAAATTACTCCTACGAATTTGTTCGATGCTTTTCCAAGATATATATTTATCATCTATGAGTTTAAAATCTTTTGATTCTATTTTATCATTATTATTTAGATAAATTTCCGTGAATTCCCAGCCCATTTTATTTATACTATTTTTGACTCGCTGGTAAGCTTCTAAGAATGTTTTATTACTTTCACTAAGACATTTATATTCTTCCTTAAAAAGAAGCTCAATAGCAGATTCTAAAGTTTCATTAGCAGACTTACAAAAATTTGTAATCTTTTTTTTATGTCTACATTCTGCCATATCTTTACTATATTTTTTTAAGCTTTCTAACCAAGATGAGTGTTTTGTTATATCTATATATGGATATTGAATAAAATATTCATTTGGTATTTTTGTCTGTTTTTGAGGTTGTTGTAAACTATCTTGATGAGCGGCTGCTAAATTAATCTCAGGAGTTTCACTCATTAAAGATGCTTGAGCAGATAAATTACTAATTTGCTTAGATATTTGCTCAAAATTAATATATAAATTCTCATTTAATGAACTAAACTGTTGACCAATATTGTTAGATAATTTATCAATACTGATTTTTATTTCTTGAACTTCTTGTTTTAAATCTTGTTCCATATCATATTTAGTTATTGTATATTTCAAGTTATATTTAAACAGATTTAATGAGTTGCTGATAAATATTAAAATATTTTTGATATACAGGGTCATTTTTGCCCTTAACCATACCAAGAAACTCTATTTTTCCTCGAATAACTTTCTTGAAATTTAGTTGTTTCTTATTCGGTAATCTACTTTTAGATTCATATTTTGTTAAATACTCTCTTTCAGCAGATTCGAGTCCAAACTTAGACCAAGCGTGAAGCATAGCACGAATTTGACGAACATAGTTGCGGTCAACATTAGGAAAAACATTGGTTGTTAAACCCGTAACTTCTTGATGATTTCCTCTGGTTTGTAATCTAACTTTACTATCATTTAATTCAAATCCATTTTCATTAATGATGTTTAATAGAGTATCGCCAATAATTAATTTTTCTCGATCCTCATCATTAACTATATATGCCAAATCTCTAGGAAATTTAGGCAAGCTTGTCGAGAAAGTAATATCATCTGCATATCTTGTATAAGTAGCTTTACACTCTTTAGCTAACCTTTGTAATTGACTATCCATCTTGGCACAAATCATATTAGTGATAATTGGTGAAGTTGGTGCGCCTTGAGGTAACTGATTATTATGACAACAAATTTGTGCTAAAACTGTTGCTACATCTGGATGCAATCCATAAGGGGTAGCCAAAAACATACCCCTCACTCGACCAAAATTAACCGAAGGGAAAAAATCTTTTAAATCAATATTCAGAACATAGCGTTTTTTTACATGATTTTGAGCATTAGTTACAACATTTTTACTGCTCACGAAACCATGTACTGATGGTTTTGTTTCATATACAGCTTGTAAAACTTGATTAAGTTTTCTTTGAATAATTTTAAGTGCAGTTTTTGGAGTTGATATTTGACGAATACCACCAGATTTTTTAGGAATACTAAAACTTTTATACCGCTTTTCAGGGTTAACAAGATATATATGGTAAATCAGACGAGAATAAGAAATTTCTAAAAAATCGGCTACATCCGTTGGTTGTTTGAGAGAATAAAATTTTTCTCGCAAAGTTTCGGGACTATTTGTGAGAATTAACTGGGAGTTTTTTTGCACTTTATCTTAATAGATAGTTAAAAAAATATCACTTGCGGGTGTATTCTAACTTACTCGTAAAAGGGAACTAGAGATAAATATCTAGGTTAAAGCTAACCATCAAATACACCGTCGCAGGATCAACAACGGAAATCAATACTTATTCCCGCAAGTGATTAAATTAGCTAAGTATAAATAATCATCAAAATTTGATGACTTGTGTTTAGCTGCTATATATTGTATGGCTAAATGTACGCAAATAGTCAAGACCTAAATTTGCAAAATCTTAAAAATTTAATCAGATAGTTTTATGTTATGAGATGTGCGATCGCAAAGCACCCCGCAGGAATCGCTCTTAGTTAGATTATGGTGGAGATGTGCAATTGTGCGGAACTCAGTCCCAGAAGGCGATCGCTGTTGGTTAATAGTGGAAGGAGTGCGATCGCTCTTTGTTAATGGTGGAGAGGTGCGATCGCTGTTGGTTAACGGTGAGAGAAGTGCGATCGCTGTTTGTTAATGGTGAGAGAAGTGCGATCGCTGTTTGTTAATGGTGAGAGAAGTGCGATCGCTGTTGGTTAATGGTGAAGGGAGTGCGATCGCTTTTTGTTAATGGTGAAGGAAATGCGATCGCTGTTGGTTAGTGGTGAAGGGAGTGCGATCGCTCTTTGTTAATGGTGGAGGGAGTGCGATCGCTGTTGGTTAATGGTGAAGATAGTGCGATCGCTCTTTGTTAATGGTGGAGGGAGTGCGATCGCTGTTTGTTAATGGTGAAGGGAGTGCGATCGCTCTTAGTTAATGTGGAAGAAGTGCGATCGCTCTTTATTGGTTAACGGTAAAATGAATGCGATCGCTCTTAGTTAATGTGGAAGTAGTGCGATCGCTGTTTGTTAATGGTGAAGGGAGTGCGATAGCGAAGCGCTCTGTAGGAATCGCTTGATCAAGTATAATGAACTAATTACGAAAAAGGATGAAATAAAATGCAAGCCATTCTCCTCAGCAGCGAAGAAGTTGCCAAACGTGCCAAAGAATTATATGACAATGGCATTCGTCAGCAAGTAGAAACAGAAGAAAACATCGGTAAAATGATAATTATTGATATAGAAACAGGTGAATATGCTATTGATAAAACAGGCATAGAATCAGCACATTATTTACGCAATAAAAACCCATTAGCTAGACTATATGGACTTCGCATCGGTTACAAAGTTGCCGTTTCTTTTTGTGGTGATATGGAGCGTGATTATCAGTGATCAATGGTATTATCAAAAACGGGCGTGCAACTGTCAATGTCATATTTCGTTTGCCCAATAAACCAGACTTTACCATTGAATTTGTAATTGATACAGGGTTTACAGGCGATCTGAGTTTACCATCAGCAGCAGTCGCTTTAATCAATTTACCTTTTCTATATGAATTACCTGCAAATCTAGCTAATAATAGTTGGGTAGATTTGCCAATACATCAAGCTACCATTATCTGGAATGGTGAGGAAAGAGAGGTAAATGTTTTAGCTACAGGAAAACTGCCATTATTAGGCACTGCTTTACTTGATGGATATGAGTTATCTATCCAATTTACAGAAGGTGGTTTAGTAACAATTGAAGAATTATAGTTAAATAATTTTTATTAAGTGCATTAGTGTACTGTATCTTTATTGGTTAACGGTAAAATGAATGCGATCGCGAAGCTGACCTAAGGTATCGCTCTTGGTTCATGGTGAAGGGAGTGCGTTCGCGTCTAGTAGAGAAGTTCTCCGTAGGAATCGCTCTTTATTGGTTAATTGTTAACGGAACATTAGAGAATTTTTACCATGATACCATTATGAAGAATAATTAAGAAAAAATGGTGTGAAAGGAAACGTGATGAATCTGATTGAAAGCTTGACTATTGATTGGGTTTTAGTAAATAACAGCTTACAGTTTACTATTTGGGGTTTTTCCTCCCTCTTGGTGGCGGAAATTTTGCGGGATATTTATCATGTTGTATGTCACCAAGTTGCTTGGTTAGCAAAATGGCACAATAAACATCATGCAGCATACCGTCGAGATTTATCTTTAGTTTCCCAAAAAGCTTACATAGATTCCCAGCTTTACCATGATATTGTGGAGTCAAGTTTATTGCTAGTAATATTAATAGCAGTGGCTTTACTTGGTCAACAATGGGGATTATGGTTAGGAGTCGCATACAGTGGTACATTTTTATATGGTGCCTCTGTACGGTATTTCCAAGGGACTATTGACACAGACTACAATCACTTACCAGGTGCTTTAGAAACTATTCCTTCCGTGTGGCTGGTAAATAGAACCTACCATTGGCGACACCATTTTGATGATGTTAACGCCTATTATAGTGGGGTTTTTTCTCTGGTGGATAAAATATTGGGAACGGCACTTTCTTTGAAAGGTAAAACTATTGCGTTAACTGGTGCTTCTGGTGCTTTGGGAAATGCGTTGGTGGCAGAATTGCTGAGATACAATGCTAAAATTGTGGCATTAAGCACCAATCCCCATAAAATAGAGGCGCGAACTGGGTTAAAAGTTCTAGCTTGGGAATTGGGTAAGGAAGAAGAACTGAAAAAAAATTTAGAGAAAGTTGATATTTTAATTATCAATCATGGCATAAATGTTTATAGCGATCGCTCTTCAGAGGCAATTCAAACTTCCTATCAAGTTAATACCTTTTCAGCTTTACGGTTGATAGACATATTTTCTGCAACTGTCACAGGACCCGAAGCCAAGGCCACCAAGGAAATTTGGGTTAACACCTCGGAAGCGGAAGTTTCCCCAGCTTTGAGTCCCTTGTATGAACTTAGTAAAAGAACATTAGGGGATATAGTCACACTAAAGCGATTAGATGGTGTATGTGTAATTCGCAAATTAATTTTGGGACCCTTTAAAAGTCAGCTTAACCCCATTGGTGTGATGTCACCACGGCAAGTTGCGCGTGGTATCTTGTTTTTAGCTAAACGAGATTTCCGAAATATTATTGTGACGGTAAATCCTTTAACTTATTTGCTGTTTCCAGTTAAGGAATTTAGGACTTGGTTGTACTACCGGGTTTTTAGTAAATCAGCTAAAAGTGAGTAATTAGGTGACAGCGATCGCTATTTGTGAGAAAATTGATCAGAGAGCGATCGCTATTGAAATTTAGCTGAATATTTCTTCTAATTCAGTATTATTACTTTTGTAGTAACTACCCGTGCCATCATAATAGTATGGTATGGGATTTACCAAACTTTCATTATTCTCGCTGTAATAACTGAAATCTTCTGTTTTTGGTTGACTAGCATTACCAAACTGTAACGTTAAGGTATTTTCACCAATAGAAACAAGAACAGGTAGTAAGGAGCCAGTTTCCTCCGAACGAAAGAATCCTAAAGGCAAGCGTGACACTATATTAAACAGATTTAGCAGTTGTCGGGGAGAAAAGAAAGAACCTAAACCAGATAATAAAGAAGAGTTAGAAGGAGTTGGATTTATTGGCTGAATACCCTCACTTACCTTTGTTCCATTCTCTGCCATATTGATAATAATATTACGCACTTGACCCTCAGTTAAATTAGGATTAGCACTGAGCATGAGGGCTACTACTCCAGCAACATGGGGGGTTGCCATAGAAGTTCCATTGTAATAAGCATATTTATTATCTCGCACTGTAGAATAAACATCAACACCAGGAGCAGTCACATAGGCAAGTTCCTCAGAACCAGAACGATTAGAGAAATCAGCTAAATCGTTATTTTTATTAACTGCTCCCACCGCAATACCCGTCTTGTTAGCATAGCGAGCAGGATAACCTGGTAAAGCATTAGCATTATTCCCCGCAGCCATAACAACAATAACACCTTTGCTGCTGGCATATTCCAAAGCTGATTGGAGAGTTTTACTAGCAGAACTTCCTCCTAAACTAAGGTTAATCACATTTGCACCATTATCTACAGCATAATAAATACCTTTAGCAATCTTACTATAAGAACCAGAACCATTTTCATCTAAAACTTTAACAGGCATGATTCTAGAATTGTAGGCAACACCTGTAACCCCAAAACCATTATTTTCTGCCGCAATTGTCCCAGAAACGTGAGTTCCATGACCATTATTATCTAAAGTATTATTATTGCCATCCTCGAAATTCCAACCATGACTATCATCAACATAGCCATTGCCATCATCATCAATACCATTACCAGGAATCTCTTTAGTATTCGTCCAGATATTATCATTTAGATCTTCATGATTGTAGTCAACTCCTGTATCTAAAACAGCAACAATAATCCCATTACCTGTATGTCCATTTTCCCAAGCAGTGGGAGCATTGATCATATTTAATCCCCAATTATTTTTACCTTCTAACTGAGGAGCATTTTGATATGGAGCTACACCAGCCGCTTCACTTACAGATAAACCAGCATTAACTAAGCCATAGCCACTATTAGGATTATAAGCATTATTAGTAGCTATTGCTTCATTTTCTTCTATATTTTCGTTAACGAAGGAAGAACTACTACCCCAATTTAAGCTAGAATCAACCGGAGTATTAAAGGTATTAACTGAAGAAATAGCAGTAACGTTAAATTCCTGTTTAGATGAGAAGGTCTTAGTAATATCAATGGTCATGAGTATTTTAACCTCAAAATTAGTAATTTTTTTTGTTACAGGATGAATATCTAAACTCATTCAACCAGAAGAGTTTATAGGCGTGTATTTTTGTCTCTGATCGAAAAATACTATGAATAGCCAATGATAAAAAGCTATTTTGATTACGAATAAACTAATAAAAAGACAGGTAATCCTGACAATTGTTATTGGACAAGGAAAATCTTAACAGGCTTGAAAATTCTTTAGTGTCTTTCGAAAACAGTTATTTTACCTATTAAATCAACTTGCTGATGATTAATTTTTGGATATTTTGAACTCTGTAGGGTGCGTCAGACAGAATAATTGAGACTAAAATCACTAATTTTAAGTTTCTGACGCACCTTACTTCTAAGTAGCAATTTGCGTTATTAAATCAACTTGCTGATGATTAATTTTTGGATATTTTGAACTCTGTAGGGTGCGTCAGACAGAATAATTGAGTCTAAAATCACTAATTTTAAGTTTCTGACGCACCTTATTTTATCTAACTAGCAACCTGCGTTATTAAATTAACTTGCTGATTATTAATCTTTAAATATTTTGTAGTCTGGAGGATAGGTCAGATACAATATTTTTAGGCAACCCCATTTACCTTATTACCTATTACCTGCTAGACTCTCTCAAATTTGCCCTATCTAAATTAGAATCATCTAAAATAGCGCTGTGTAGGCTGGCCAGATATAAATTAGCTCGTTGTAAATTCGCACCAACAAGATTAGCGTGATCAAGATTACTGGCGCTGAGAATTGCTTCTGAGAGATTGGCTAAATTAAGATTAGCACCATTAAGATTAGCAGCAGTGAGAATTACTCCTTCTAGGTTTGCATGATGCAAATTAGCACCGGATAGATTAGAATGATATAAGTTAGTTTGTTTAAGATTTGCCCCTTGTAAATTGATTCCACTTAAATCAGTATGACTTAAATCAATCTGCACATCTTCCGGGTCTTGGTTTGTGTCTCTATTAGCGATTAAGGTCATCATTGCTTGGATAATAACTTTATTATTTGCTGTCGGGTTACTGTTTACTTCTTCAGACAGTGGATAGGGAGAGTTATTGCGGATAACATTAGTCAGCATATTGATGATTCTCCATTGGTATTTTGGATGAGTCTTAGCAATAAAGGCTAAATCTTCAATATCAGCCAGATTAGTGTTTAATTTTTGTGCCTCTAGCCGTCCAATGAGTATGTTACAGTAAAGGTTGGGTAAATTTCTTAGGTAACAATATTTTATCCAGCTAGAAAGATTATTTTTTGCAGCTAACATTTTATCGCTTAAAAAAATAATATTATTAATAATTTCTGTTTTGATACTTTGATACATTACATCTTTGCCTTTTTTATGAAATTCCTATGTTTTTTAGGGTAATTCCCACAATATGCAGGTTTTGGTGAGCAATGTCGAACCTACTTAGATTTATATGACTATGCCACGTAAGCTATCAGCAATCATTTAGGAGTCCTATATGTTTTTTTAGTGAGGAAATAATTAATATCCGATATACAAAGATAATTTCGTCCTCTAAGTTTTTAAAACTTATTTAACTCAACAATATATTCATCATGATTTAGTTGTCATCAGTGAATTTTAAGTCCATAATCAATAAATTAAGGTTTTTGAGTATTTTTTTTGACTTTGTAAACATTCTCTAACTAGATTTTCAATGCAGCCAAATTATCAAACCAATTTCCAAAATTTAGTATTACTCGGTGGTGGTCACAGCCACTCGATTGTTTTAAAACTTTTCAGTAGAAAACCAATACCAAAAGTAAGACTGACAATAATAACTCCAGATAGATACACACCCTATTCAGGAATGCTACCAGGACATATTGCTGGGTTTTACAGTTATGATGAATGCCATATTGATTTGCAGAGTTTAAGCAAATTTGCTGATGTAAAATTATATTTTGACCAAGCAGTTGGTCTAGATTTGAAAGATAACAAAGTGCTGTGTGCTAATCGAACCGCCATAGATTTTGATTTACTCTCTATTGATATTGGCAGCACTCCTGCTAAACTTTCTGTATCCGGTGCAGCAGAGTACGCAATTCCAGCTAAACCAGTAGACCGACTTTTAAAACATTGGTATGAACTTCAAAAAAATGTCGAAATAAATCCTCAAATACCAATTAGTATCGCCATTGTTGGGGGTGGTGCTGGTGGTGTAGAATTGGCTTTATCAATGCAGTCTAATTTGCAGCAAATTTTACAGCGACATCAACAACCAATTACAAATCTAGAAGTTGATTTATTTCAAAAAACTGGGGAATTAATGCCTAATTATCATCCCTCAGTACGGCGATTGATGCAGCAAGTGTTGATGGAAAAAGGTGTAAAATTGCATTTGGGGGAAACGGTGTCTCAAGTTGCACCAATAGTAAAAAATAAATTTCAAATTAAATGTGAATCTGGGTTGAATGTCGCTTATAATCGAATTTTCTGGGTGACACAAGCATCAGCACCGAATTGGGTCAAAGCTTCAGGAATTGGTACTGATGAAGAGGGCTTTATTTTAGTAGATGATAATTTACAATCAGTGACTCATCCTCACATTTTTGCAGCAGGTGACATTGCGACGATGATCAATCATCGTTTACCGAAAGCGGGAGTATTTGCGGTGCGTCAAGGTAAACCGTTGTTTAAAAATTTGCAAAGGATGATTTTAGGGAAATCACTTCAACCGTATAAACCACAGAAAGAGTATTTAAGTTTGATTGGTACAGGAGATGGCAAGGCTATTTGTAACCGGGGTGCTTTAATTTTACCACCCCATCAACTAATATGGAAGTGGAAAGACTGTATCGATCGCCATTTTATGGAACAATTTCCAAAACTGCCAAAAACCTGATACATTGCACTATCAGCCACAAAATAGTGTCATGGAAAATACTAAATTATCATGAAACGCCGACAACTGATCAATACAGGGGCGATCGCTACTGCAACCACAGCACTAACAATCGCCTGTAATAGAACCACCACAGCCCCCACTGTACAAGCCGGTTTACCCACCGTTCGCTGGCGAATGACAACTAGCTGGACTAAGACTTTGGGAACCTATATTGGTGCGGAAACCATCGCTAAACGAGTTAAAGAAATGACTCAGGGACGCTTCACCATTACTCCCTTTGCGGCTGGTGAGTTAGTACCAGGATTGCAAGTATTAGATGCTGTCCAAGCTGGAACAGTGGAATGTGGACACACAGCCAGTTATTATTATATCGGTAAAAATCCCGCCTTAGCGTTTGCTACTTCCGTACCCTTTGGTTTAAATGCTCAACAACAGAATGCTTGGTTGTATCATGGTGGTGGACTAGAAGCGATACAGAAAATATATTCTAATTTCAATATTATCAACTTTCCTGCGGGTAACACTGGGACACAGATGGGTGGATGGTTTAAAAAAGAAATCAAATCTTTATCTGATCTTCAAGGGTTAAAAATGCGGATTCCTGGTTTGGGAGGACAAGTGATGTCTAAATTGGGGGTGAATGTGCAGGTGTTACCAGGAGGTGAAATCTATTTAGCATTAGATAGAGGTGCTATTGATGCGGCTGAATGGGTTGGACCCTACGATGATGAAAAACTTGGGTTAAATAAAGCTGCTCAATTTTACTATTATCCTGGTTGGTGGGAACCGGGTCCGACTTTAGATGTGTTAGTTAACCGGACGGCTTGGAATAAATTACCCAAAGAATACCAGGAAATATTTAAGGCTGCAACTTTTGAAGCCAATATGAATATGTTAACTGAATATGATGCTTTGAATGGTGAAGCGTTATCAAGATTGGTTGCTGGTGGTACTAAATTAACTCCCTACAGTGCAGAAATTATGGAAGCAGCGAAAAAAGCAGCTTTTGAGTTATATGAAGAAAATGCTAGTAAGGATGCAACTTTTAAAGAAGTTTATGAACAATGGAAAAACTTTAGACAGCAGATTTACAACTGGAATCGTGTTAATGAATTAAGCTATGCCAATTTTGTCACGGCTGATAGTAGATAATATTGGTGTTGCTGTTCGCGTAGCGTGCCGTTAGGTATAAAAGTCTCTTCGTTAGGCTAGGAGTCACCAGTCATCGTAAGGAGTACAAATTGTGGGTAACTCCTATCCCAAATCAAGACTGATTTCTGCTAAACATTTTATTAACATACCCTACAAGATCGGCGATCGCACTGATTCATCCGTATAACGGTCTAGTTGAGCCACCGTTGTCAAATTGTCATAATTAAACTAAACTTAGTTTGTAGACTTAGTTTATAAAAAACATGGAAACTATAAATATCCATCAAGCTAAAACAAATCTATCTCGGCTATTGTCTCGTGTAGAGCATGGAGAAGAAATTATTATTTCAAACCGAGGTATTCCAATTGCCAAGTTAGTTCCGTTTCGCACATCACTAAACCGCCGATCTAGTTTGGGACAAGATCGAGGAAAATTTATAGTACCTGATGACTTTAATGCGCCTTTGCCAAAAGAGATTTTAGCTGCCTTTGAGGGTGATTTTGAGTGAAACTTTTACTAGATACTCAATGTTGGTTGTGGTGGTTTTCTCAGGGAATGACGCTTGTGAGCGCGGATTCAATGTTTGATCAATATGATGTTTCTGTAATTTGGGCAGCCAGTTAGCGAAAATATGGATAGCCAAGAATTTTCTAAAGTCGAATTCCGTTCATCATAAAGACTTTTGCCCCTCTATTTTAACCCAAACATCGGGAATCTTAGGTAACATTCCTCAACTCAGCCTACAGGAGCGGCATCGCACTTAGGCTCACAACTTCAATGAATGTGCATGGTGCGTAGCCATTCAAAATGGAAAAGTCATAATCTGATCGATCCATTCCTCAGCAGTAGATGCTTCCCACACTAAGAGAATTGCATCGATCGCTTCGCTGATGGGAAGATTCTGAGAAAGAATTAGAACACCAGAACTCGTTTGCGAAATGATGAATTGACCAAACTCAGTCGGCATAGTTTTGCGATCATGCGTGACCAGCACCCTACCATCCCGTGCTGCAATGGTTAAAACTTCTGGATCTTTTATTCCTTCAAGCCCTGCTTGATTAGCTGACCGAAAATCCAGATTTGGTTGTCTGCGGATTGCACCAGTCAAATTGCCTGTCTGAGATCCGCATCAGCTTGAAAGCGAATTTCTGTCATGCTGCTTTCTACTTCTGGGCTTGAGCCGCCTTCAATTTTTGGTAGAGACAAGGACTCTTTTCTCTACAAGACTGTTGTAGTTGCTGAAACTCAGCTTCACCCTTTTTCAGATACGCATCCACAAGTTCTCGATTGGCAAGATAGAAAGCGATCGCGCCATAAACCTGTTCGAGGGAAAGGAGTGGAAAATTTTGGGCAATGCTTTCGGGCGATTCTCCGTTCAAGAAAGAATAGACAACTGAATCAAGGGAGATACGAGTTCCTTCGATCCAATATTCTTTGTCTCGTTGCTCGATGTACTGCTTTGTTGGGATGGAGGCTAATGTCATAGGAGTAATTTTGCTGTTTACCTAAAATGATAAGCGATCGCACTATCAGGTACGAATATCATCCGAATTTGCTTATTAATTTTAAGCGTCGCTTACCTGTTCGCGTTAAAACAAAATAAGGTGCGTTACATTTCATTAACGCACCCTACAGGATCGGCGATCGCACTACGATGAGTGATTGAACTTTAATTTATAGATATTCAAAGTTTCCCATTTGAGTTTTCTACGCGAAAGTATCCCCATAGCCCTGATACAACTGCGCCAACTAAAATGCCAATACCAGGGAGAACAGCACCAAGTACAAAAAATTATCCAGAAATTAGTGCGATCGCTTCCTAAGCTTCATAATAAATATTAGGCTCAAAATTAGGTTGGTATATGCAAATTATTTATTGGTTATTAATAGTTGTGATGATTGTTGGTGTGATTGGGGCTGTGGTTCCTGCCATACCTGGGAGTAGTTTAATTTTGACGGCTGTAATTGCTTGGGGATTAATTAGTGGCTCTATTGCAGCAATTAAAACTCCGCTGATTGTTACAATTGTGGTGTTACTGTTGAGTATAGGGGTGGATTTTTTAGCTGGTTACTTGGGCGCGAAACAAGCGGGTGCTAGTAAATGGGGGCAAATTGGCGCATTTGTTGGTTTATTGTGCGGATTTTTTGGATTATTACCAGCTTTACCTTTCGGTGGACCACTCCTGGGCATTTTATTGGGCCCACTGTTAGGGGCAATTATTGGTGAATATCTTTATAGACGCAATTTAGGGGCAGCGGTGAAAGCGGGTATTGGCATCACCGTAGGCACCTTGGTAGGTAATTTAATTCAAGGTTTGTTAGCCATTGGTGCGGTGATAGTTTTTTTAATTACAACTTGGTCTCAGGTTTATGGTAGTTAATCCGATGAAATTGATTCTAAAATTAGCTCCTAGTACCGCCAGGCGGAAATATCATCCTTTTGCAAAGCCACATCTAAAATTGTTAATGTTCGGGATTTTCCCACAGTTCTAATAAGCCAATTGTGCCTACAAAAAATGTATAGGCTGCATATTGGAGGGGGAATTTATTTTTAGAATTTGCATAATAGGCAGCTATTATTCCTTCTATAAAATGAGCCAATAGTGCCAAGCGACCAATGATTAAAATTGGATTTAAGCTAGTAGGTAATTGATGATGAGTGATTAAGGCTTGAATATCCCATAATTGTAGAGCGATCGCACTGCTAATAAGTATAATTGAGATGGCTTTAATCAGGGGGAATATTTTTTGTTTGATTTGGTGTGAATTAATCATGCTAATCTACTTAAATTATCTACGGTGGCGATAAATTCATGTTCTAAATAGGGTTTGGTAAAGTAAGCATTTCCACCCAATTCTTGAGCTAATTGACGATGTTTGTCAGAACTACGGGAGGTGAGAATCATGACTGGTTTTTTGGAGAATTTGGGGTTTTGTCGAATATTACTTAATAGTTCAAATCCATTCATCTGTGGCATTTCTAAATCAGATATAATCACTGCAATTTCTGGATGTAACTGCAATTGTTCGAGTGCTTCTAAACCATGTTGTGCTTGTAAGACTTGATAACCTGCTTTTTGTAAGGTAAGAGATAATGTTTGACGCAAGCTAATAGCATCGTCTACTACTAAAACTACTTTTAATGCTTTTTTAATTACCCCTATTTCGGGATTTGTGGGATGAAATTCAGCTAGTAATGGTGTTGAAGTATCTTGTGATGCTGGTAATGCCTGTTGTTGGGATGCCAGATTGATCGATAGTTCTGTGATTTCCTGGGAATCGGCCAGCAAAGAGCCATCAATGATTAAAATCAGATTACCGTTGGCTAAACTACTACAACCATACACATATTTCGGCGGTGCGATCGCACTACCTAAAGGTCTAATAACCAGTTCTTGTTCACCGATGATTTGATCTACTTCTAAACCTAAAATTCCTTGTTGACGTTTTAATAACAGTACAGGATTTTTCGTGATTCCTGTTTCAGAATTACTAACTAAACTATTCAGATGAGTGTTGCCCATGATTGGACGATTATAGTAGATCAATTCTGACAGTTTGAGAAGATTGACCATCATTTCTTCCTCCTCTGTGTGCCAGTGCAGAATTTGTTTACCTTCAAATTCTCTAATTTGTTCAGGGGAAGGAATAACTATTTTTTCAATACTATCTAGCAATAAGGCGTAAATCACACCCCCTGCTTGAACTAACATCAGTTTATCTGTGGTCATAGAAAAGGGAATTTTGAGGATAAATGTTGTTCCTTGATGCTGAGATGATTGCACTGAAATTGAACCATTGAGAGATTGTAATTGGGTTCTGACAATATCCAATCCCATTCCTCTTCCAGAAATTTCACTGACTCGATTAGCTGTGGTGAATCCTGGAGAGAACATCAGTTCTATTAGTTCGGATTCTGTTAATTTATGAACATAACCTCTAGCGTGATCATCTCCTGGAATAATA
Source organism: Cronbergia sp. UHCC 0137 (assembly GCF_034932285.1). NCBI lineage: Bacteria > Bacillati > Cyanobacteriota > Cyanophyceae > Nostocales > Nostocaceae > Cronbergia > Cronbergia sp. UHCC 0137. Next base: position 37,609 of record NZ_JAYGHC010000005.1, on the reverse strand, counting down.
TTAAGTTCAATCGCCCGTTCTCGGATATTTTCTAAATTTAATCCTTGACCATCATCCCGGACTTCTATGACGGTTTGACTACCTTGATTATAAGCAGAAATTTCAATTAAACCTTGTTCTGGTTTGCCAAATTGTTGACGAATTTTTGGTGATTCAATTCCATGATCAAAGGCATTCCGTACTAATTGCAATAATGGATCATACAATTTTTCAGCGATCGCTTTATCTATTAGTACCTGTGTACCACTTAATTTTAGTTCTATAGATTTTCCATAGATACTGGCCAGCTTATTAACCATCTGCGGAAAGCGGTTGAGGATAGTTCCCAGGGGTAACATTCTGGCTTCTGCGAGATTTTCGATAATACTCAGAGTTAAACTGTGTTTTTTATCACTAATTTGAGTAGCTTGTTTGAGCAAAAATTCCAGTGATTCGGCAGTTTCTTGTAGTTGTAATGTCTCTTCTATACCTGTGTGTAATGTTAAATAAAATTCTGTATACACATCCATTTCCAGGACATCAAAGTTGACAGCCGAGAAATTTTGTGTTGGTTCTACTGTCAAATTATTCCCTTGCAATGGCAAATCACGTAATTGATTTAATGTTGATTGATGTCTGGTAATTTGCTGAGTTAATCGCTCGATTAGTTCTGTGATTTGTTCATCGTATACTGTGCGGCGTTTTTGATAGATTAGTAATTCCCCTGTTAAGTAGTTAAGCTGTTGTAAGCCTTCTACATTTACTCGCACAAAGGAAGGTTGTTTAAGATTTTTGGTTGATGAATCTGGTGCTTTTTCTTCTATTTGTTGGGTAATTGCTATGGTGTCATCAGTTAAGTTAGTTTCAGTAACATCTGTAAATGCAGTTTCAATAATAGCTGATGATGTCACACTTTCTAAATAATGATCATTTTGAACTTCTTCTGCGGTTTGAGGGTTAGTTGTATCACCAATAGATCCTCCTCCCCAGATAGCTTCTAATAAATTTTCGTTCGGTTGCAGATCAATTGGGGGAGATATTTCTTTAAAAACTAACAATGTTTGTAATTTAGGACTATCCAGCCATTGTTTTTGTTGTTCGCTGATAGGAGGGTAATTTTTATATTCTTTGGCTAACTGACGAATTTGGGTTTTAAGTTTTTTAATTATAGCGATTGCCTGGTTATTGGTTTTAACGCTATACTGAAATTTAGTAATAGCTAAAATAATAATTAAAATTAACCCACGACGATAAAGACAAAGGTTTTGGCTATCTCTTGGATCTTCGACAAAAGCCATAAATTGATCTGACCAATCTTCGATATACCCAACTGGATCTGCTTGATCATATCTGGGTACTAATAAATCTAAACTTAGTTCTGTCTCTGCTATATCCATTTGATGATTAAACCATCCGAAAATATAGCGAATTACTTTTAAATAAAATTTCGCATTTGCTGGTTTTAAAGGTTCGGTATTCCTATCTCCAGAAATTAAAAATTGGTAAAAGTCGGTAGTAATATTTAAAAATGTAGCGACAGAAGATTTTTTAGTGGCTGTCAGAGTTGATTCATTTTTGGGTAATATAGCTAGAGAGCTATTTTTAGGGGAATTGGCTAGGGCTTGCAAAGCTGTTGAAGGTGAACCTCCTGAAGTGCGATCGCCATCCAAAACTGCTTGTTGTGATTGTTGTAAATCAGCTAGGGCAATGGGGGCAATTTGGTATATCTGATGAGGGTTTGCCTCTAAAGCTGCTGTAATAGTGCGAGAAAGTTCGACTAATCCTGGTAAATTTAAAGATTCGGCTAAACCCAGAAACACTTCTACTTGGGAGTGGAGAAATTCTCCTAATTCTTCAGGATTTAGTGAACTATTAATAGCCTCCGCAATACTTTCTAAGCGTTGCTTAACACCCACTTCAAAGATAGATTTAACGATATCAAATCCCAATTCTTCAGAAGTAGGAATATGGGGTTCTGTGCCAAAAGCATCACCTAGTTTTGTTTGCAGTTGGACAAAGACTGAACTAGCCCGTTCCAGGAGTTCTTCACTATTAATATTACTACCTGTCAATTCTGCGGTTACGGCCAACTGAAGACATTCATAACTATCTAATAGCAATGATTGTAATTCGGAATCAATAACTACATCTGGATTATATAAAGCTTTAAAAATATCTTCTAAGGAATGGGCAATCATTTGAATAGTATCTAGCCCAACGTTAGCTGCCCCTCCTTTAATTGTATGAGTTGCCCGCATTAAGTTATGTACTTTAGAAATGCTATAGTCTTCGGCTAAAGTAAATAAATCTTGTTCGATAGTTTGGAGTAATTCTGGTGCTTCTGTGAGGAAGTAAGCGTAGCCTTGTTCACGGATGGAGTTATCGGTAATCATATATTTTGTTATATTAGGAAAGATTGCAGAAGGAGTCAGGAGTCAGAATAAATTAGTAGTGGTTATAAATCTCTCACTAATTAATTTTAAATAAACCGCAAAGACGCAAAGAGCGCGAAGGTTTTAAAGGTATTTTGGATCGGCAAGGAATATGATTTATAGAGACGTTACGTGGAACGTCTCTAAATTGGTTATTTAGTTGACTTTGAACTTACTAGCAGTTGTTAATAAGTCTTGCGCCATGCCTGATAAATCTTGGAATACTGTCGCAATTTCTTGGGATTCAGCAAAGGTTTTATTGGCGATCGCAGCTACATCATTCATGGATGTTGTCACCGTTACAGATTGAGTCATTTGTTTTTTGGTTGCGTCTGTAATCTGATTAATTAATTGACTAATTTCTGCCGTTGCTGCGACGATCGCATTCAAGTTTTGGCGAGTTTGATTAACCAAATTCGTTCCTTCCACTACCTGTTGAATCCCGGTTTCCATGGCTAGGGCTACTTCACCGGTTTCTGTTTGAATTTCTTGGACTAATTTTTCAATTTCGATAGTTGCGGCTGCTGATTGACGAGATAGCGATCGCACTTCATCGGCTACAACGGCAAAACCTTTGCCAAATTCACCGGCACGGGTGGCTTCAATGGCAGCATTTAAGGCTAGTACGTTTGTCTGGGTAGCAAAGGTACTAATCAAATTCACTACTTTGGATATCTTTTGCGATGATTCACTCAAACGTTTAATCTTTTTGCCAGTTTGGGCTACGGTTTCCCGAATCCCTTGAATCGCATTCACTGTTTGGTTCATGGCAATATCACCAGAATCTACGGTTTGGTTGGCTTGTTTGAGGGCTAACTGCACTAAATCGGCGTTGGCTACCACTGCTTGGGTAGAAGCAACCATCTGTTGAATATCTCCTAAGGCGGCAGTGATTTCTTCCGATTGTTCTTTAGCTAAACCAGTTAATCCTCCCAGGGAAGTGTTGCTAGTTTTCGAGGTTTGGGCTACCTGTTGGGCGGCTGTTTGTACCTGAATGACGATTTGCCGTAGTGCTTGGACGGTACTGTTGTAGGCATCAGCAATTGTACCTAACTCGTCTTCTGTAATCGGTGCGCGTACTGTCAAATCACCATCTAGGGCGGGTCTGAGTGCCATTAGCAGTTGAATTGACCTTTGTTGGAGTAATTCTTTGGCTGCTTTTTCTCTAGTTGCTGCTTCTGCTAGTTTGGCTGATTGGGTTTGGAGTTTTTGCAAATACTCATGTTGCTGTAAAGCCAATCCTAACTGGTCGCCAATTCTGGCTAATAAGTTAACTTGTGATTCTTCCCATTCACGGGTGTGATCGTTTTGATAAGCTGCAAATAGTCCCCAAAGTTTATCACCAAATAATATTGGTACGATGATATAAGCTTTGGCTTCAAATCTTTCTAATATCTCGATGTAACAGGGGTCAAAACTGACTTGATAAATGTCGTTAACTACTAATTTGTCACCTTTGACATAGTTCCCACCTTGGATTTTTTGTAAACAAGGATCATCAAGAACGGCATTGTAACCGGGGCTTACCAGTTTTGTCCAACCACTGGCTACTGATTCGGCGACGAAATTTCCACCCCAGTCGGATGTGAATTTATAAACAGCAACGCGATCGCACTTAAACAGTTGACGCACATCTTGGGATGTGGTTGTGAAAATTTCGTTGATATCTACATCTAAAGATTGACGAATGCGGCTAACTATCTTAGTGAATGATTTTTCTTGGTCGGCAATCTCAGTTAATTTCTCGGTCTTGAGACGTACTTGTTCTAAATAATCTATCTGTGATTTAGCTAGGCTGAATTGTAAGCCAACTTGAGTTAAGAAATTCACTTCTGAATTTTGCCATTCCCTTGTTCCAGAGTTTTGATAAGCTGCTAACAAACCCCAAAGTTTTTCACCAAAAAAGATCGGAACTAAGACATAGGCTTTAATTTGAAACTGTTCTAAAATTTCAATATGACATTGGGCATGACCCATTTGATAAATGTCATTCACAACAAAGGTTTCGCCCTTGGCATATCTGCCACCTTTGGTTTCTTGTAAGTTGCTATCTTCCCAAACGGTTTTGATATCTGGACCTACAAGTTTTATCCATCCAGCAGCTACGGATTCGGCGATAAATTCCCCACTCCAATCTGGATGAAACTGATAAACAGCTACGCGATCGCACTTGAGGACTTGACGCACTTCTTGGGTAGCGGCTTTGAATATTTCTTCTATGTCCAAATCTAAGGATTGACGAATCCGATTGAGAATTTTATTGATTGCTTGTTCTTGTCTAACTGTTTGAGTTAGAGCGTCAGATTTTAACTGTACCTGTTCCAAATAGTCTATCTGTGATTTAGCTAGGCTGAATTGTAAGCCAACCTGAGTTAAGAAATTCACTTCTGAAGCTTGCCATTCACGAATTCCAGAGTTTTGATACGCTGCCAATAAACCCCAAAGTTTTTCACCAAAAAAGATCGGAACTAAGACGTAGGCTTTAATTTGAAACTGCTCTAAAATATCAATGTGACATTGGGCATGACCCATTTGATAAATGTCATTGACAACAAAAGTTTCGCCCTTGGCATATCTGCCACCTTTGGTTTCTTGTAAGTTGGTATCTTCCCAAACGGTTTTAATCCCTGACCCCACCAGTTTTATCCATCCAGTTGCTACGGATTCGGTGATAAATTCCCCACTCCAATCTGGATGAAATTGATAAACAGCCACGCGATCGCACTTGAGGACTTGCCGCACTTCTTGAGTCGCTGTTTTTAAAATTTCTCCTACATCTAAAGATTGACGAATGCGGTTAACTATTTTGGTTAAGGCTTTCTCTTGTTGAGCTATCTGTGCCAGTTTTTCTGATTGCGCTCCCAGTTGTTCTAAATATTCTCCTTGGGATATAGCTACGCCAAATTGCAACCCAATTTGAGTTAAAAAACTAGCTTCCCAATCTTGCCATATCCGCGCTCCAGAGTTTTGATAAACTGCTAATAAACCCCACAGTTTCTCCCCAGAAAAAATTGGCGCAATAATGTAAGCTTTGGTTTCAAACTGCTCTAAAATCTCAATATGACACTGGGCATGACCTGTTTGATAAATGTCATTGACAACGAAGGTTTCACCCTTGGCATATCTGCCACCATGGGTTTCTTGGAGGTGGGTATCTTCCCAAACCATTTTATAGTCTGGGGTGACTATTTTCACCCAATTATTGCCTACTGATTCAGCAACAAATTGACCACTCCAGTCTGGATTAAAACGATAAACACCTACGCGATCGCACTTCAAAAACTGCCGTACTTCTTGGGTAATAGTTTGAAAGATTTTATCGACACTTGGTAACTGTACAATCTTGCCGACTATTTTCGCTACCGATTGTCTAGCTAATGCGGACTGTTTGATCTCTCTTTCGTATTCAAAATTTTGCAATCTATAGTTAATTTCTGTTGTTACCTGAGTTAATAAGGCAATTTCCATTTCTTGCCATTGACGAGCTAAGGTACAACTATGAACTACCAGTAATCCCCAAACTTTACCTCCGACAAAAATTGGTAAACTCAAACTAGCTTTAATTTGAAATTTATCCAGTAGTTGTTTTTGATAGGGTGTACTTTGAATCTGATTAATATCATCAATGGCTACGGGTTCTACATAGTCTTGACTGGTATATAAACCAAACAAAATTCCCGGCAGATTTTCTCCTTTTGTTGGTGTCCACCCTGTTATTCTTGATTCAGCTAAAACCACACCTGATTCATCGGTGGTGAATTGATAAATCAAAACCCGATCGCTCACGATTTTCTCCCGTACCTTAGCTACAGTTATCTTCAGCAAACTGTCTAAATCTGGGCATGGACGCATATACTTGGCTATGTCTTGAAGGCTTCTACGCCAATTTTTAAACTCCTGAGCGATCGCTACACCCGAATCATTGTGATTAATGTTTTTATCTAATTTTTCGACTTCGCTAAAACTTTTTCCAGTAATCTCTTCACTGTTTTGATAGATAGTAGTCATCTCTTTCACCTCAATAACTATTTAGTAATAACCCAGAATCAACCAATCCCAATTCTTAACTGTGAACTTCCCAAACAGCAGCATTAATTATCGCTAAGGCATCTACATTCAAAATCATCTCCTCAGAACTATTGATAAAATAGCCATTCAAAAAAGGTGTCATTGCTGAACTAAATAATTCAGCCGCTAAAGGTTTTATCTCCTGAGTATCCATCCATTCAATATCCGCTAGTTGACGCACCAACAGACCTAAGAATTTACCCTCATGTTCTAACACAATCGCCATCATTTTTGAGAGGAAATTTGATCCTTGTGAAAACGATGGATAACCTAACATTTCTTCTGCATCAACCAACCAAAGCATCTCACCACGCCAATTATAAATCCCCAATACACAATTAGGCATCTGAGGAACACCGCATATTTCAGCCAAAGAGATTTGTAAAACCTCAGCAATATACTCTAGAGAAATAACAGCCGTGTCTTTTGCTCCCAAATTAAAACTTAAAAATTTCTGTTTGGTTTCCAATGTTAACCATCCTTTATCCTGGTTTATGCAGTTTAACTACTATTTCCTTCTCATCTCTGCACAAAAATGAAAAATCAAAAAGCTCATCACATTTTTTGTTTAACTATCCAAACCCGGTTCCTCTATTTAAGCAAATAAATAAGTCAAGAATTTCCCTACTTATTAATTATTTTTTTCAAAGTAAATACTAGCTCTTCTTTATCTATTGGTTTTGATAGGTAAGCGTCCGCGCCTAACATACTACCCCACATTTTATCTACATCAGTATTTTTGGTAGAGCAAAAAACTATAGGTATTTTGCTAGTATCAGGATTATTTTTTAGTTCTCGACAAATTTCATAACCACTTTTACCAGGTAAAATCACATCCAAAAATATCACGTCTGGCTTAGTTCCCCGTTCTATTTTTTCCTGAGCTTCTTCGCTACTGGTCGCACTAACCACATAGTAACCAGCTTGTTGCAAATATTGACTGATGATCTCCATATCAGTCAACCCGTCTTCAACCACCAAAATAGTACTCATCGTAATTCCCTAATTAACCTAAAGTTATGAACATCAAACCTAAAATATCCAAATTAGACTAAACATCTATTTCAGCCCTATGAGACTGAGTTTTGCATTTACCAAATACTCCTATAGTTAGATGCTGGTATTTTTTGTTATTTTATTTTGACTTATTGTATAGATTTTTTCTTCAGTAATTTTACCGATAAAGAACAAGATAACTACACTAATTAAAAGTAGTATAACTTTAGTAACTTATTAAAACAGCTTTTACCCAAGAATAAACTAACAATACTACTGTGTTGTTTCCGTGTCAATATTTATCATATCTAAACACTGTTAAGTAGTCGGACAAAATTAAATTCATTCTTTGAGAGAGGGAACAGGGAACAGAAAAACTTTCCTAACGGATTATTGATGTAGAGTTAAGAGCGATCGCTAGAGTCAGCGTTCCTAACATACTTGATCTAAAAGTGTCTGTATAATAACCCCTATTTACTTAAAAAGCTAACAGAGTCAGGCAATTTCTATAAATCGTGTCCAAACTATCAGAATTTTGGAAAATAATAAGTTAAGTCGAGTATCACCATTCTTTTTCAAAAATATGACCCATCCGTTTTTAGAACGTCTACACAGTCCAGAACGCCCAGTAATCGTCTTTGACGGTGCAATGGGGACAAACCTCCAAACCCAAAATCTCACCGCCGAAGACTTCGGAGGAGCGCAGTATGAAGGCTGTAACGAATACTTAGTCCATAGCAAACCCCAAGCCGTCGCCAAAGTTCACCGTGATTTCCTAGCCGCCGGTGCAGACGTGATTGAAACCGATACCTTTGGCGCAACCTCCATAGTTTTAGCAGAATACGACCTAGCAGACCAAACATATTACCTGAATAAAACTGCTGTAGAACTAGCCAAAGGAGTGGCCGCCGAATTTTCCACCCCCGAAAAACCCCGATTTGTCGCCGGTTCCATTGGACCCACCACCAAACTCCCCACCTTGGGACATATCGACTTTGACACCATGCAGGCCACCTTTGCCGAGCAAGCAGAAGCCTTGTATGATGGTGGTGTTGATTTATTCTTAGTGGAAACTTGCCAGGACGTACTGCAAATTAAAGCAGCATTGAATGGAATTGAAGAAATTTTTGCCAAAAAAGGGGAAAGAAGACCCTTAATGGTATCTGTAACCATGGAAAGCATGGGAACAATGCTAGTAGGTACAGAAATTGCCGCCGTTTTGACAATTTTAGAACCTTATCCCATTGATATCCTTGGTTTAAACTGCGCCACCGGGCCAGACTTGATGAAACCACACATCAAATATTTATCAGAACATTCACCTTTTATCGTTTCCTGTGTACCCAACGCCGGTTTACCCGAAAACGTTGGTGGTCAAGCACACTACAGGCTGACACCGCTAGAATTACGGATGTCGTTGATGCACTTTGTTGAAGATTTGGGTGTCCAAGTGATTGGGGGTTGCTGTGGGACAAGACCAGAACACATTCAACAATTAGCAGAAATCGCCAAAGATTTACAGCCAAAACTGAGACAACCAAGTTTAGAACCAGCAGCCGCATCAATTTATACGACTCAACCATACAACCAAGATAACTCCTTCTTAATTGTCGGTGAACGTCTCAACGCCAGTGGTTCTAAAAAATGCCGTGATTTACTAAACGAAGAAGATTGGGATGGATTAGTTTCCATGGCGCGATCGCAAGTTAAAGAAGGCGCGCACATATTAGATGTTAACGTTGATTATGTAGGGCGTGATGGTGTGCGTGATATGCGGGAAGTTGTTTCTCGTATTGTTAATAATGTCACTTTACCCCTAATGCTCGATTCCACCGAATGGGAAAAAATGGAAGCCGGGTTAAAAGTCGCTGGAGGTAAGTGTTTACTCAATTCCACCAACTACGAAGACGGCGAACCCCGGTTTTTAAAGGTGCTAGAATTAGCGAAAAAGTATGGTGCGGGTGTCATTATTGGGACAATTGACGAAGATGGCATGGCGCGAACAGCAGAGAAAAAGTTTCAAATTGCTCAACGTGCCTATCGTCAAGCTGTAGAATATGGCCTTGCCCCGACAGAAATATTTTTTGATACTCTAGCTCTACCAATTTCTACAGGGATAGAAGAAGATAGAGAAAACGGCAAAGCCACCATAGAGTCAATTCGCCGCATTCGTCAAGAATTGCCAGGATCTCATGTAATTTTGGGTGTATCTAATATATCCTTTGGTTTAAACCCAGCATCCCGAATTGTGTTGAACTCAATGTTTTTACACGAAGCCATGAACGCGGGAATGGATGCAGCGATCGTCAGCGCCAGTAAAATCTTACCATTAGCTAAGATTGAGGAACGCCATCAAGAAATTTGTCGTCAATTGATTTATGATCAACGCAAATTTGAAGGTAATGTCTGCGTTTATGATCCCCTGGGAGAACTTACCACAGTATTTGCCGGAGTCAAAGCCAAACGCAACACAGGAATTGATGAAAATCTCCCCATTGAAGAACGTTTGAAACGTCATATTATTGACGGTGAACGTATTGGTTTAGAAACGCAATTAACAAAAGCATTAGAACAATATCCCCCACTAGAAATCATCAACACATTTTTGTTAGATGGCATGAAAGTTGTAGGTGAATTGTTCGGTTCGGGACAAATGCAACTGCCTTTTGTTTTGCAATCTGCGGAAACCATGAAAACCGCAGTAGCTTACCTAGAACCGTTTATGGAAAAATCGGAATCTGGGAATAATGCCAAAGGAACTTTTCTCATTGCCACGGTAAAAGGGGATGTTCACGACATTGGTAAAAACCTAGTTGATATCATCTTATCTAACAATGGTTACAAGGTGATTAATCTAGGAATTAAACAATCGGTAGAAAATATTATTCAGGCATATCAACAATATAATCCTGATTGTATTGCTATGAGTGGTTTGTTGGTAAAATCTACCGCCTTTATGAAAGAGAATTTGGAGACTTTCAACGAACAAGGAATTACTGTTCCTGTAATTTTAGGTGGTGCGGCTTTAACTCCTAAATTTGTCTATGATGATTGTCAAAGAACCTATAAAGGTCGAGTAGTGTATGGCAAAGATGCGTTTTCAGATTTGCATTTCATGGATAAACTAATGCCCGCAAAATCTGTGGGTAACTGGGATGATCTCCAAGGATTTTTGGATGAAACAGAAAAAAATGAACATCAGTTTATTGAGGAAAAGGTTGGACAAGAACAAGAGTCTAAAAACGAAGATATTCAACTAATAAAAGAGGTTGATACAAGACGTTCGGAAGCGGTAGAGATAGATATTCAACGTCCTACACCACCTTTTTGGGGAACGCAGTTATTACAGCCTAGCGATATTTCTTTAGAAGAAATATTCTGGTATTTAGATTTGCAAGCTTTGGTTGCTGGACAATGGCAGTTCCGCAAACCAAAGGAACAATCTAAAGAGGAATATCAGGCGTTTTTAGGTGAGAAGGTTTATCCAGTTTTAGAAAGTTGGAAAAAACGAATTATTGAGGAGAATTTATTACATCCCAGTGTAATTTATGGGTATTTTCCTTGTCAGTCTGAAGGTAATGCTTTACATATATATAATGTAGAGAATCAATCAGAACAAATTACCAGTTTTGAGTTTCCCCGTCAAAAATCCCTCCGTCGTTTGTGTATTGCCGATTTCTTTGCACCCAAGGAGTCGGGAATAATTGATGTTTTCCCCATGCAGGTTGTGACTGTGGGGGAAATTGCGACGGAGTTCGGACAAAAGTTATTCGCCAATAATCAATACACTGATTATCTGTACTTTCACGGTCTGGCGGTGCAGGTTGCTGAAGCTTTGGCAGAGTGGACACACGCTAGAATCCGTCGTGAGTTAGGTTTTGGTGATTCTGAACCGGATAATATTCGGGATATGTTAGCGCAGCGTTATCAAGGTTCTCGGTATAGTTTTGGTTATCCTGCTTGTCCGAATATTCAGGATCAGTTTAAGCAATTGGAGTTGTTGGGTACTGACAGGATTAAAATGTACATGGACGAAAGTGAGCAGTTATATCCTGAACAGTCTACGACAGCGATTATTGCTTATCACCCCGTAGCGAAGTATTTCACAGCTTAATCTATCCCTCAGAATAGAATGATGAGGCTATAAAAATGAAGTCCACACAGGTGGACTTCATAACTATCAACATTTTCCATGAAAACAGATTCTATTTTTTATTGCATTTTTCAAACTTTACCTCAGTCTTTTTTAAAATTTTTAATATTATTCCTATATTCATTTTTCAACTGTTCTTTAATAGCCTCTATTTGAGCCTTATAATCAAAGCCATTTTTACTATTTTTAGCAACCTCTCTTATCTTAGAAATATTAGCCCATATTTCAAAATTGTAAAAAGGATTTAAACCTATAATATTTCCTGAATTAATATCAATAGGTTCTGGTGATTTTACAATTTCTATCAACTTTAATATAGCTAAGTCAATATTCCATTGAGAAATATATAACAGTAATGCAGCGAACGCTAAAACTATATCAGAATTATTCAAATACACTCGATAACCATTATCAATTGTATAAATTGCAAGATTAAAAACTATAAATTGTGATAATTGAATAGTGGTTTGGTAAGGTATTTCTAATTCTTTAACATCAAAAACAAGGCTACCTTGCGTATTCTCAATTACCTTTTTTGTTTTGTCATACAATTTTTGCGTATTTTCCAATTCCAAAGAACAATTATTTGCTATCTCTATTAAATTCTTATTTTCATTTCTAAATAAATTTTTAGCAGCTATATCCCAATTAAACTCAGATAATTGTGCATGAAGAGGATTAAATTTTATATCTGGAATATTTAAATTTCCACGCATAAAAGTTTTTAATAAATAAAACCATTGAAAAGCATCTATAGAAATATCCATTTTATACTTATGATTAACTTTGGTTTCATAAAAATATTTTCTCATATCACTAATAATTTGTTGAGATATTATTTTTTGTTCTATGCCTTTAGCAACCAATTCTCTAATAATTTTTGTCTCACTACTTCTATTATTACCAAAATCTACTACTCTGCCTTTTTGACTTTTATCTTGTTTAGAGTTGTTGTAATCACAAAAATGATTATGAGTGTCAAATCTAAAATGTGCTTGCTTAGATATTGATGCTAATATTATCTTTCCTCCTCTTGCAAGACATATAGGGCAAAGAACATCTTGATAAATTTCACTTTTTTCATGCTTTGATAAATTTTGGATTTTAGTATTTATATCAACTAGAGAATTATGTCCTAGTAAAGATAAAAGTTGCTCAATATCTATTTCTCGTTTAAACTTTTGAGAATACACTGTGATAGGCATAAATAAGTATTTTTTAAACAACGTAGGTTTAATTATACCACAATTTTAATAATGCTGTCACGTAAATCTAGCACTTTTTTCTTTGCAACCAAGCAGATATTTCCTCAATTGCGTATTACAAACTATAGTAATTTCTGCAATAGATTAGGACTTATGCACTGTACAAAATGCAGATGATATGTATGAAGGAAATTGGAAATTGCCTAGTTTCAGGCTTTTGGAATCGCCTATTAGTGCGGTGCGTCAGATAGAAAAAATCTGTTAGATGCTCAATTATCCGGTCTGACGCACCCTACAAGAGATAAAATCCATTATCCCTATGTAATAAATTTTCTTAATGCGTAACTCCTATTATAAGATATTTCCTAGTTCTTATCCAATCAACATTTACAAAAATATTTAATAGAAATATTTCAGTTGACCATTTTCCAATTGATCATGACCAAATTTCACTATTAGCATCTACCATGAAAACTGATTCTATTTTTTATCGCATTTTTCAAACTTTACCGCAGTCTTTTTTTGAATTGATTAATTTACCAGCTAGTGAAGCAGAAGCTTATGATTTTGCATCTGTGGAATTGAAACAAACAGCCTTTAGAATTGATGGTGTATTTGTACCTACAGATAATCAACCAAAAAGACCAATTTATTTTGTAGAGGTACAATTTCAAAAAGATGTAGATTTTTATTCTCGCTTTTTTTCAGAGATTTTTCTTTATTTACATCTCTACGCTTCTACTAAACCCTGGCAAGCTGTAGTTTTATTTGCTAAACGTAGTATAGAACCGACGGAAATAGAACCCTATCGCTATTTACTAGAAAGTCCATTGGTAACTCGGTTATATTTGGATGAACTGGTGGATATACAAACATCCTTGGGATTAGGTATTATTAAGTTAGTGGTGGAGAAAGAAAAAAGAGTTCCAGCTTTAGCGAGAAACCTGTTATCACAAGCTAGATCAGATTTACCGGATGCCAATCTGCAAAAAAATTTGCTAGATTTAATCCAGACTATTGTTTCGTATAAACTACCCCGTCTCAGTCCCCAGGAGTTAGCAAGAATGTTTAGTATTAGTGATTTACGCAATACCAGATATTATCAAGAAGTCCGCTATGAAGAGGCGTTAAATCTAGTCATGCGTCTACTTGAACGGCGCATAGGTGGAGTTAGTCAGAAATTACAAGCGCAAATTAATAAGTTGTCTGTGGAAGATTTGGAGAATTTAGGTTTAGCGTTATTAGATTTTACAAGTGCATCTGATTTAGTAACTTGGTTGAATAATCAAGCTAGTTCAGCTAGTTAAAAATTAATGGTGGGTTACGGTGTTGCTAACTCACCCTGTAGCAAAGTATTTCACGGCTTAGTTGTGAGATCATATCCCCCTTCGTTTTGTGATGGAGGGGGTAAGGCTTAATCAATTTAGCTGGAAGGTACTATGTTAGCATCTAAAGTTGTATAGACATTTCTTCAATTGCGTATTACAAATGCAATCTCTAGTCTATACCAATGTTCATCATCTGGAATACCTTGATTTGCTTGTCCAGCTTCGTAGGAAGTCAGCAAATCATATTGAATCTGCCGCAATTGTGGCACAATTGCTAGGGGAAAATTGTCATCAGCATACAGTCGCTCCAAGGGAATTATTAGAAGGCTTTTCCTAAGCTGCTTGTAGCACATAAAACGTATAACCGTAGGAGTCGCTAAATTGTTTAAACAGTCCCATTTCTTCTTGAGTTTCACGAATAACTAATTGAGTAATTGGGGTGATTTCGATCTGCTGTATCCGCTGACAGAGTGGTTCATAATAATTGACCCACCAAATCTGACTCGGTAGCCGATGGGTAGAAAGTACCCTAAAGCCAGACCTATTAGCCCGATTGATATTCTCTGTTTCAGTACCCATTGTTGGATAGGCGTTTTGCCAATAGGCGATCGCAGGTTCTGGTAGATTATCAGTAAACCAACTCATTTCTGATATAACGGCAATGCTGCTATTCGTAAGAAGAGGTCGCCAGATTTTTAGGGACTGCTCAAACCCAAGATTATAAGCAGCACCCTCAGACCAAAGCAGGTCAAGGGAACCCACTGACCAATCGAGTTTAGCCATATCGCCATGAATCGGAATGATCAGATGCTCAAGACCAACCTGTTCTGCGCGAGCTTTGAGTTCCTCGATAAAAACAGATGAGGAGTCCACTGCCATCACAGTGCTTTGGTAGTGTTGTGCAAGCAGTAATGCACTAGCACCACTTCCACATCCCAAATCAGCAATTCGTGGCTTCAGGGGCAAAGTTGAAAGATTCTGCAATATGTTGTATGAGAAGTCAGAGTCACCGGGACCTTTATGGTTAAGTCCAGCGTGTAAATCAGTTAAAGCCGCAATATACTCGTTTTCAGAATCTTTATTCATAGTTTAAGGTTCTGTTGAAGTGTAGATTGGAGTGGGTTTTATAAGTGATAGTGCAAAATTAATTTCCTACGTTGAGAAAGGGAACAGGGAACAGGGAACAGGGAACAGGGAATAGGAAAAGAATATGTGTAATTATTCTGCCTAATTACTTATAACGGTTTTTAGTAGATATCTAATGCTGAAAATTACCAATCGGTAGGTAAACCTAACTGGTTAAGAGTATGCCCTTCTTGTAAAAGTGGTTGAATATCCTGATCTATTTGAATACAACCACCAGATAAGACGAGGGCGCGTTGGGTGACTTTGCCTAACCAATTGAGGTCATGTGAAGCAATTAACATTACTTGTACAGGCAGATTTAATAATACTTGAGCCAAATGTCTTCGCCATGCGGGATCAAGTCCGGTTGTTGGTTCATCTAAAATGAGAATGGCTGGATTTAGGGCTAAAATCGCTGCTAAGGCCGCTAAACGCTTTTGTCCTCCAGAAAGTTCGTGAGCGGAACGGTGGGCGTAGGTGGCTAAACCAAAGTTAGCTAATAGTTGGTGCGATCGCTCATTTGCTTCTGCCAATGGTACACCATAGTTACGGAGTCCAAAGCTCACATCTTCCAAGATGGTGGGCATAAATAATTGATCGTTGGCATCTTGGAAACCAAACCCGATTTGTCGCCAGATTTCTGGTAGAGTCTTAGGTTCGACAGGAATATTATTAATTAAAACTTTACCGCTTTGGGGTTGTTTTAAACCGATCAGGTTCTCTAATAAAGTGCTTTTTCCTGAACCAGTTGCACCCATCAAAGCAACGCGATCGCCTACGTTCAAGGTAAAGGAAATTTCGTTTAAAACTGGTTGCTGGTGAGAGTAAGCATATACCAGTTTTTGTACCTCTAGAACCGGATTGTGGGGTTTAGAGATAGATGTTTGGGAATGATATGTTAATGATGTCAAAATGTGTAGAAAGGAAGAATGAACAGGCTGGAAAGTCTTTTGCTTGCACTGAGTGTGTTGAAGTGGTGTATGACTTTTATGATTATTAAAACTGAAAATAGGAACTAAATGTTAAACAAGTAGCCGTAGAAACAGCGCCTAAAAGGGTAAGACGCTCTTTTGGTTTAAGGGTAGAATCCATAGGCAGTTGCCCCCTATAACCACGAGTGATCATTGCCGCGTAAACTCGTTCTGCTCTTTCCAAGGTACGAAGATATAAAGCTCCTATCATAGCAGCACTAGCATAACGTAACCATCCTGCTGCACCATTTAAACCTCGCAATTGGGCGCTACGCTGCATCCGCGCCACTTCTGAGAGCAAAATTTCTAAATATTGTGCAGCTAGAAGCAAATTTTCCTTAAATACGGCTGGTATGGGTAAACCTTTGAGGGCGATCCCGAAACTGTGGGGAGGTAAAGTTAATAAAAAACTGTTCATGGTGAGTAAACAAATTAGCGATCGCACTAACAAAAAACTCGCTCTTTCCCATCCCAAGGGTAGGGCTACCAAGGACAAAAATATCAATTCTGTACCCAGTAAACCCCCCAACTTACGGAGGGGGACACGTAATAAACAAGCCCACAAAAGAGCGATCGCGCCATAGACACACAAATTAGACCAAGCATGATATTTTAATAAAGCTGCCCCAACGACAATCACCAGAGACAGTTGCAACCGTAATGGCAAAGACATTTTAAGCATTCTTAGGTTTCACGACTTTAGCAATCCCAAAGGCTACAGCAAAGCAAACTGCCGATCCCAGTAGCCCAGCAATACTCGTACCGATTTGTTCTAAGCCTTGAATCTCATAATCAGCTAAGGGTGTAGGTACTGCTACCCGCACTTGTTCAGCTAAGTCGATAAAGCCTAAATTTTCTGCTACTCTTTCTAACCCATCTGGCCAGCCGGAAGCAAACAGGGACAGCACACCTGCCACCAATATAATACTAACAACAGGTACTAACCACCCCTGGAATTTCTGCTCTTCTCCTGGTAATAAGTCTGGACGGGCTATAGCCAAGTAAGTTAGTACACCGCCAGTAATTAATCCTTCTCCAATACCAATCAAAATATGTACACCTGTCATAGTAGGTAAAACTATATTCACTGGTGCTGTACCCGAAAGCGCTAATTCAATCGCGCAAGCTATAGCCGCTACGACCACACTCACACCAGCAGCAATACCCGCAGCTAGGGGTAAACGTGATTTTGCTCCCCCTAGTAGTCTTTGTAAGGTTTGAGTTAATACCCAAGCCACCCAAACACCTATGACTCCCATGTTTAAAATATTTGCACCCAAGGCAGTGATGCCACCATCAGCAAATAGCACTGCTTGAATAATTAAAACCGTGGCAATACATAACATTCCTGCCCAAGGACTACCTAAGATAATAGCGGCTAAAGCACCTCCTAGTAAGTGGCCGCTAGTTCCCCCCGCAACAGGGAAATTGATCATCTGGGCGGCGAAAATAAAGGCTGTGGTTAAACCCAATATGGGGGCGCGACGAACACCAAAGGCTGTTTGCGATCGCACTACGGCAACGGATAAAGCTGCCACACTTGCTAAACTTGTAACACCGGCTACTGGTACAGAAACGAATCCATCAGGAATATGCATGAAGTTCCCCGTATTTTTCCAATGGTTTTTTTAACACCTATGCAGTAATATAGCTAGGGTATTAAGTTAATAACAAACATGATTTTCTGGTTTTGACAATGCCCACTTGGGGGATTTTACACTGGTGGTTAGGGTAAATTGGCAAAAAATAACACATCACATAATATACTGATTCTCCTGAAAGTTAATTTTTATTAATTTTATTTTTATGTTTGTATCTGCAAAGATTTTAATTCAAATTTCTTAACAGAATATATAATTTTTGTGGTTATATTTTTTAGTTAAGTCTTGTTTATCAAACACATAGGAAAATACATGATTTAAAGGAGTAGGAATCATATCACATAAAACTTATTGACAGTACGCCAAAATGACAAATATATTTTCGACCACAAAACTCAAGAACAATAAAATTATATGCACATGAGAAGAATAATGAAATGCCGTACTTGTGGAAGTAAGAAAATTCGTTTATCAACTAGAGTACCTAATTACCAACGAATTTTATTATTGTTGTTCCTTTGTCAAAAAGTTAGGTGCAGGTCTTGTGGTAAAAGCCAGATCAGGTTTATACCCTTATTTTATTTACAAAAAGTTAATACCAAAAATACCAATCCTGTTTGATTTGTGTATACCTTACAAAAAAAGGGAACAGGGAACAGATAAGAAACTTTAGTTCTGAGTTTAAGAGGTTGTTTTAAAACTTTTTACTGTGGGATATGACACCCCCAGATCCTCCTAAATCCCCCTTAGAAAGAGGGACTTTGAGGAATTTAGCGGGGGGATCTCGATTAATTCTGATACTTTTCAAACACCCTCTAAGGTATTTTCGTTGTTGCGAAGCGGACGACGCAATCTCAAACCCTGATGTTTCGTATCCCGTGGGTACATCATGATCAGGACTTACGCACAATATAACTCAAACCCTCATTGCTCTGTGTTCTCTGTGTCTCTGTGGTTCGTTTATTCCGTAACTCGTGAGTAAATCCTGATTTTAAATTTGCCTTTTCAAAGGGGACTAAACAAGTTCCAAATCTTTTCTTTTAATTGTTTTAAAACTGGTGGTTCTAAATCGTTCCATTCAGAAAATAATATTTTATAAACAAATGGAACTCCTAACTGTAATTCTTCCAGAAATTCACGCTGACTAAATACATCTTGGGGGTTTCCTTCTAATACAAGTTGACCTTTATCCATAACAAAAATCCAATCAGCCCAACGATAAACTAAATCTAAATCATGGGTAGCCATTAAAATTGTTGTTCCATCTGCATGAATTTTTTTTAAGGTTGCCATTAAATTGCGAGTATGTAATTGATCCAAGTAAGCCGTTGGTTCATCTAATAAAAGTAATTCTGGTTTTAATATCATTACATCAGCAATAGAAACTCGTTTTTTTTGCCCTAAACTTAAATGATGTACTGGTCTTTCTGCAAATTCTATCAGTTCAAATTCTAATAAAGCCTGTTCTACTCGCTTTTGAATTTCTGCCATTGGTAATCCTAAATTACACAAGCCATAAGAAATATCTTCTTCAACGGTTGAAGCTACTAATTGTTGTTCTGGATCTTGAAAAATTAATCCTACCTTTTGGCGTAAATCTGCCAGTGATTGATGATTGTATTTTAAGGGTTTTCCTTGCCAATATATAATTCCTTTTTGGGGTTGATATAAACCATTGGCTAATAAGAAAAGTGTGGTTTTACCGCATCCGTTTTGACCAATGACTGCACATTTTTTGTGAAGAGGAATTTTTAAATTTAAATTACTTAAAGCTGATTGTTTTGCACCTGGATATACATAAGAGACTTGTTGAAATTCTAGTAAATATTCTTGCATTGCTATAGGTGATGACGGGATTCTAAAGTAATTAATATCGCACATCCAATAATTGCTTCTATTGCATACCTTCTAGATAAATGATGGCGTTGAGAATGCCAAAAGTTAAATTCTCCTTTGAATCCTCTTGATGCTAAAGTTAAGGAGATTTGACGATAATTGATTAGGGTACGTTTGAATAATTGCCCAATTAACAATGATAAACTTTTCATACTAATTTTAAAGGTACGGTATCCATTACGAGATTGTTGGGCTGTCCATAAATCGGAAGCTGTGTTTAATAAGACGAAAATAAAACGGTACATCAGCAATAATAGGTCTGTTAATAATACAGGAAAACCGATACGGCGCAGAATTTGTAAAATTTCGGTAAAAGGAATTGTTAACATCAGGAAATATAGGCAGGAAAGGGAAGAAATTGATCTGGTAAAAATTGTCAACCCTTGCTCAATTCCATGTTTACTGATATACAGGTAATAAGAACCAATGGTGAATCCAGTAAAGGAGTCATTTACTATTAGATTTAAATTAGTAATTTCTACACCATTGATAATTAAAGCAGGTAAACTCGTTAACAAAAATAAACTAGCAATGTACACTAATTTTAGGTAGATTTGGATGGAGATACCTGCATAAACAACTACCCAAATACTCATCCATACAGCGATTAAAATTTGTACGGGGGGATGAGCAAAGGCAGCGATAATTAAGAGAGCGATCGCTAAAATTAATTTCTGTTCTGGTGCTACCCAACGTAACCTATTGGTGTAAGCTATTGTATCTATTTGCAGAGTCATTCTTTACTATTTTTTTGCTGTTGAGAACGCCCTTTATATAATCCAATTGCATAACCAATGACTCCAGCACCTAAAGCAGCTTGAGAACTAAATAATAAACTTTCCACTTCCTTACTACTAGGCTCAATCAAGGGTTTAAACCAAGGTTCATATCCCGGTTTAATTTCACCAATTGCATCTTGAGCTTGGCCATCAGCCCCAGTAAATTCAGCACCACGGACAAAGATTAAAGGTGCAACCGCTAAAGTTATCACAGCTAGTACCAATAACCAATTTCCTAACCCTTGTTTAGATTGATTCATTACTTTGAGGTTGTGTTTTGATAAATTTTAATAATTCCAGTTCTTCGACTGTGTAAGATTGTAACCAGTTCCACACCAAAACAGTTAACAAGCCTTCACTAATGGCTAGAGGAACTTGAGTAATTGCGAAAATACTCGCAAATTTGGCAAATGAAGCCATAAATCCACCCACAGAAGCCGGAAAAGCTAGGGCAAGTTGTAAAGAAGTGATGATATAAGTGAGTAAATCGGCTAACGCTGCGGCGAGAAAAATCGCAATTCTTTGTTTACCCGTAAATCGGACAATTAACTGATAGATCCAGTAAGCTGCAATGGGTCCTGCGATCGCCATCGAAAAAGCATTGGCTCCCAATGTCGTCAAACCACCGTGGGCTAATAGTAAAGCTTGAAATAACAATACTAGAGTTCCCAAAACCGACATCGCCATGGGTCCAAATAACACTGCACCTAACCCTGTCCCTGTAGGATGGGAACAACTCCCCGTTACAGAGGGGATTTTCAACGCCGACAAGACAAAAGTGAAAGCCCCCGATAATGCTAAAAGTAACTTTAATTGTGGGTTAGCTTGGGTAATGCGAGAGAGCGATCGCCATCCTAAAGCCAAAAATGGTACAGCCACCACCCACCAAAAAATCGCCCAACTAGGTGGCAAATAACCCTCCATGATGTGCATCGCATAGGCTGGAGAAGATGCACCAATCACTAGATAAAAGCTGAGAATCCCCATCAAGATCAAGGATATCCGTTTAGGGTTGAGAATTTTTCTTGACACAGTAAACTACCACCCAAATAAAATTCAATCATCCAGTTTAAAACATTTCACGCCTTAACGGGCAATTCGAGCGTAAAAATTAAAGAAAATGAGTTAAACTCTTCTATTTTCTCCGCATCTGGAGCGTCTCTGCGTCAGAAAAAAGATCAGCGTTTCCTAACAAATAAATTTTGACCTTAAAAACTTATTGACAAAAATTCTTAGTTCTTATAATATACACAAGGGCGATCGCCTGGGTGTGATTTTTTTCAATAATTTACGAATTTGAGGCTAAAACATAGGTCTTAACCGAACAGTATTGATGTTTGATGCACCCTACAAACTACAAAATTTCTGAAGATTAACCACTAGCGACTTGAATTAAAATAAGTAAAGAGACAAAATCATTAAAAGTTAAGAGTGAACAATAATCTCGACAGATAACTCTTTAACTTTTGCTCTCCAGTTGTAATTTTCTTTAACTTAACAACATGATGCAAGAACTTGACCATTCAAAAACAATAGATTTACTTAACGCCATCATGGAATTTGAATTAGCAGGAGTAGTTCGCTACACTCATTATTCCTTAATGGTTACAGGACCCAACCGCTTACCAATAGTAGCTTTTTTCAAAGCTCAAGCTGCTGAATCGTTACTTCATGCCCAACAAGTAGGAGAAATTCTCACAGGATTAGAAGGGCATCCTTCCCTGAAAATTGCTCAAATGGAAGAGACATATAAACATACAGTTAAGGATATCTTAGCCGAAAGTTTATCCCACGAAAAAAAAGCCCTAGATTTGTATAAAAGTCTGCTAGAAACAGTCACCAATGCCAGCATTTATCTCGAAGAATTTGCCCGTGGTATGATTGGACAAGAAGAGATGCACAATCTAGAACTGAAAAAAATGTTACGTGATTTCAGCTAATAACCCCAATCGCTAGTTATTAATTTTCGGATATTTTGTAGTAGTCTGTAGAGTGCGTCAGACAAAATAATTTAGCCTAAAATTACTAATTTTAAGAGGATGTTTGAAAAGTTTTGGGCGAATATAATAGAGCCTCCGGCTCCCGTAAGGGATACGCTACTACACAAATGTTCGCCTAGCGTCCCGTAGGGATAGTCTACCTCCGTGGACTAATACAAAATCAGGGGTTTTTAACCTGCGAAGGCAGGTTTTGTCTGTGTAGCCGCGACTTCTAGTCGCCAGGGCAAGTAATAATTTAGACTTTTCAAACACCCTCTAAGATTCTGACGCACCTTACTTAACTAAAAAAGCAACTTACCTTAACATCTAATTAATACTCAATAGGGACTTCCAAATAAAAAAACACTCAACCACCTAACGCAAAACATATCTCAAACCCTCATTCCTCTGCGTTCTCTGCGCCTCTGCGGTTAGTTAATCCGAATAATTTATTTTTTGAAAGCCGCTTAACCAAACAATTGTGATTAATTACCAACAAATTAAATAATTATGAACTTTAGTACAGCCTTACCGACCTTTATAATTACACTCCGAGAAGGAGTAGAAGCAGCCCTTGTAGTTGGAATAGTTCTAGCATTATTGAACAAAGCCAAACAATCTCAACTTAACTCTTGGGTATATGCAGGTGTTGCAGTTGGGATTATTATCAGTGTCTTAATCGGCATTTTATTCACCTGGATAATTCAAATCTTAGAAAAAATTAACCCTCAATACACCTCCGTTGTTGAGCCAACATTAGAAGGAGTATTTAGTGTATTAGCAGTAGTTATGCTGAGTTGGATGTTAATCTGGATGACCAAACAAGCCAGATTTATGAAATCTCAAGTTGAGGGAGCAGTTGCAGAAGCGCTGACAAAAAATTCCAATGCAGGTTGGGGAGTTTTTAGTTTAATTTTAGTAGCGGTTGTGCGTGAAGGTTTTGAAACAGTTTTATTTGTTGCAGCCAATTTTCAACAAGGTTTAATACCCGCTTTAGGTGCTTTAGCTGGTTTAGCATCAGCAACAGCAATTGGTATACTATTATTTAAATGGGGGATTAAGATTAATATCCGGCAATTTTTCCAGGTGATGGGCGTTTTATTGGTTTTAATTGTCGCTGGTTTAGTAGTTTCTGCCTTGAAACATTTTGATGATGCAGTAGGTAATTTAGCCTTGAGCGATCGCGCTTCCGAAAACCTTTGTTTTTATTACCAACATTTTACCAAAGTCCACTCTTGCATCTTAGGTCCCATGGTTTGGGATAGTTCTAAAATTCTCCCTGATAAGAACTTTCCTGGCATTATTTTAAAATCTTTGTTTGGCTACAGAGATCATCTTTATATCGTCCAAGCAGTCGGATATGGGGTATTTTTATTCACCATTGGCGGCTTGTATTTCCGTAGTTTAATGAGTGGAAATACCCCGAATCAAAAAACAGTTCCCATAGCTGAAAAATAAACTTGATTGTAGGGGCAATTCATGAATTACCCCTAATTAAAATTGCTATAATAAATTATCCTTCAACTGCTGACAAGCCTTTTCTATAGCATTTAAACTACCAGGATTAACCAAACCGTAATAATCAAAAACATAAACCCGGTTATTTTTAGTAGCTTGTAATTGCTGCCAAAAAGTTTCCTTTTTCAATGAATCTAACAGAGTCGATTCAGCATTAACAACAATTAAACTATCTGGATTTGCCTCCAAAACCTTTTCAGCCGAAAGAGTTACATATCCACCGATGGGACTGTTACCCTGTAATTCAGCAGCTACATTTTTAATCCCAAACTTCGTTAATAAATCACCAGCCCAACTATTCTTATTTGGTGTTAAAATTGGTTGACGACTAACTAAAACCAAAGTCGAATTAGTTTGATTTAACTTCTCCGGTAAAAAACTTTTATAGCGATTTAATAAAGATTGAGGATCTACATTAATTACTTCAGCAAGTGTTTTAGTTATATCTTCTAAAGATTGCCAACTATTTACCTTAGTAGATAATGTCCTTATTTTCAACTCTTCGAGCCTTTTTAAAGTGACATCAGAAAAACCCGAAGCACCAATCACTAAATCTGGCTTTAAAGCCACAATCTTTTCCAAACTCGGCAGACCTTGACCCTCACTAACACGAGGTATATCCTTAAATTTAGGATCATCCTTAAATAAACGACTACCAGTAATTCCGACAAGTTTAGTTTGATCAAGATAAGCAATAATATCAGCAGAAAGAGAAGAAAGAGCAATAACTTTCTGAACCCTTGGAACTGGAGATTGAGTGTGCGGTTCTTGAGTCCTAACTGTAGTACAACCAGCTAAAACTAACGTGAGCAAAAATGCTAAAATAGAAGATATCCAACGACAATTCATAACTTAACCGTGAGAGATTTATTAGTTCAACCTAATATTATACTCACTCTCTGCGTCTCTGCGTCTCTGCGTGCAAAAAATAATTACTTCTCAAAATAACCAATATGCCACAAATATTCCCCGGTGAAGTATTCGCCAACACTACCGATTTTGATACAGGGATTCGTCAAATATTACCTCGTTATGACGAAATGCTAGAAGTAATTATCCGTTGTTTACCTAAAAAAACACACCGAATTTTAGAATTAGGTTGTGGTACTGGAGAACTCAGCTTAAAAATTCTCAACCGCTACCCAAACGCTGAAATTATCGCCCTCGATTATTCCCCGCGAATGATACAATTTTCCCAAGCTAAAATCACCACAGCAGGTTATGAAAAACGCTGGACTGGGATAGAAGCAGATTTTGGGGAATGGGCAAATTATCCAGAAAAATTGGGAATAGGTACAGATTTTGATGCTTGCGTGTCATCCCTGGCTATTCATCATCTCACCGATGAAATGAAGCTTAAATTGTATCAACAAATTGCTGCTAATCTTAATCCTGATGGTTGTTTTTGGAATGCTGATCCTACTCTCCCTGAATCACCAATATTAAAGGAAATTGACGAAATAGCAAGAGAAGAATGGAGAAATAAACAGGGAATAAATATTACTGAAACTCGCGCTAAAGTAGGTCAATCAGAAACTCAAGGTTACTCTAATCAAGATCAACTTGCAACTTTAAATATTCAATTAGAAATGTTGACAACGGCTGGTTTTTCAACTGTGGCTGTACCCTGGAAATATTACGGTTTAGCGGTTTTTGGCGGTTGGTTGCGCTAAATTTGCAACTTTTAAAGATTCCCAACCGATGCCTTTATAACCATAATCAAAAATCTCAGGATGTAATATCTCTGCTAATATCTCTAAGGAATCAGCCAATCGTGGACCCGGACGATTAAAGTAAGAATTACCATCGGTAACGTAGACTCTACCCGCTTTAACAGCGTGAAGTGTTTCCCATTCTGGACGGTAAGTTAATAATTCGGCTTCTTGCTGGGTACGCTGTAAATTAAAGCCACAGGGCATCAGAATAATGATATCAGGATTTCTGGTAATTAGCGTTTCCCAGTGCAAGTGAGCAGCAGTTCCACCCATAATACTAAATAATGTTTGTCCACCGGCTAAGTTAACTAATTCAGGTATCCAATTTGCAGCAAATAGTAAAGGATCAGTCCACTCAATACAAGCTACTGTAGGCATTTCTTTGAGGGAAAGTCCTTCTAGTTTACGCTGACAAATTTTAACGCGGGCTTCGAGATTTTCGAGTATTTTTACTGAGTCTACTTGGAAGGTGTTGCCGATACGTTCAATGTCACCCCACACATCTTTGAGTGTTTGAGGCTGTAGGGAGATGATTTCGGGTTTTGTGTGAATGAGTTTACCAACTGCTTGTTCTACGTCTGATAAGCTGGCTGCACAAACATCACACTGGTCTTGGGTGATAATGTGGGTAGGCTGTAATTGTTCGAGAACCTCAATTTTAATTTGGTATATACTCAGGCTAGATTGTAATAAATTGTTAATTCCATCATGAATATCTCTGCTAGAGGCTTTGCTGTTTAAGCGTGCTGTGGTACAAATGGGGAGATTAGTGATTTCTGGGGGATAGTCACATTCGTGCGATCGCCCTACAATATATTTAGATAAACCCAGACTAGCAAGAATTTCTGTACCACTAGGAATTAAAGAGACAATTCTAATATCATGATCTTTCATAGTTGCACCTGTATATAAGGTGTTGCTATAGCTATTGTTCCATAATTTGAGTAGTTAGTGATCTATCTTTTGAGGGATAGTATCATACACAAGCCTAATCCAGCAAGAGCGATCGCATGAGGTCAATTTAGAATAGGCTGCTTCTAATCTTGAAAAATCAGGAACAGAATGAACAATAATTTTATTCAATATCTTCTAATTGCTGTTTTTTCAGAGGGAACAGGGAACAGGCAACAGGGAACAGAAAAAACTCATGTTTAAAAACATGAGATTGAAATAATGACACTGTTTTTTTCGTGCTACCCATCTTGTAAAAACATCCTTTTTTTTGACTGAGTTTTAAACTCATAACTAAAGTTTCTTATTTGTTCCCTGTTACCTCTCTCAACCAATAAATTTAATTTTGTCCGACTACTTATCTAGATATTTTTTTAACGTTTAGTAATTCTACCTTTAGACAGTAAATTTATTTAATTATGTGTTCCTTTAGAATGGTTAATTTGCAAAATCTAGTTGTTAAATTAAATTAGCCTTAATAAATAACACCTGTTTTGTGTTAATAATTTCTCAAAAGGAGACCATTGATATGGTTGAAAGCAAGCAGACATTCAACAATCAGAGTGGAAATACTGAGCGAGCAACAATCGGCCGATCTTATCCTGGTTCATCTGATATCAACACTGGTTCTGTGAAATCTCGAACCGAATATGGTCAAAACACGATAACAGGTCAGGATCAACCCTATGCTGGTTCAACTAGCAGGAATATAAATGCTCAAGTACCTACATCTCAAAATACTCCTACAAATAAACCTGAATCCTATGAAGGTTCAAAAAATAGTGATGTCAATTCTGCATTAACTAGAGCAATCATAGGTGGAATAGTTGGTGCTACATTGGGGTCATTAGCTGGAGCTTTAGCAGGTAAAAGAATAGGACAGGGTTTTAACCATACTGTAAGAGGTTTAGGTGACGCATCAAAAACTCTTGGCTATGGTCTTGGTCAAACAGCAAAAGGTTTAGGGGACGTAGCAAAGAGTTTCGTTGAAGGTGCTACTCAAGCAGTTACAGGTGGTGTATCCGACACAGTGGAAGGTGCTAACGAACTTGTACAAGGTGCAACAGACAAAGCGAAGGATATTGCCCAGAATGTGACTGAGGGAGTTAGGCAAACTACGGTGGGTGCATTGGATGTAGTACAAAGTGCAGCAGACAAAGCAAAGGATAAAGCACAAAATACTAGACTATTTGAAGATCAAGGGGTAGCTGCAAACAATCAACAGATTAACAATGATGATATTAATAACACAAATCAAGACCTGATGCGAACAACCTATATTTCAGAGCAAGAGCAAACACAGAGACCTTTAATTGATTCAAATATCTCTGTAACTAATACAGAAGAATCGCGTCAAGAAGAAATGACTCACTGGGAATGACTGTTAGAAATAGACGGGTGAGATTGTAAGTCATGAGACAGAATTAATTACACAACTGGTTCTTGCATAAATACTTTGGTGTTGCCAAGAATATTCTTGAAAAGCTCACGCGATCGCGCAGAGGTGCAAAGAAAATGCCAGGTCTGCAATATTAATTGCCTATAGTATTGCAGATCACTATACTTTAAAAACTACCTGAAAATATAGGAAGTTCAAGTTTATGAGTTATGACGGTGAATTGAATGAAAAAGGTCTAAATATAAATATCACTTTTTTAGTTTAGGACAAAGGAGAAGACTTTTATGAATAGTAATCAGCACATTACAGATAACTATGAGAATAATGTTGATCTTCGTCTAGATCAAGCTGATGATGCAGCTAGTGGAGACAGTAATAATACATTAGCTAGAATAGCAATTGGCTCACTGATTGGTGCTGTATTGGGTGGAGTAGCTGTGGCTTTAACTATTAAGGGTGCAGATAAAAGAGTTGACCAAACTATAAAAACCGCAGGAAATACGGTAAAAGATGTAGCTGAGAGTTTTAATCAAAGCGTAAAAGATGTAGGGGATGGAATAAAAAATGTAGCTGTCAGCGTCAATGATACTGTTAAAGATGTAGGCAATTTTGTCAAACATACATCTGTTGACATTAATGACACTGTACAAAACACCATAAATGCCATTAAAAGTACAGCGATGGGGGTTAATGACATTGTTAAAGACACAGCGATTGTTGTCAAGAGTGTAAATCAAGATATTAACGATGTTGTCAAAGGTAAAGTGGATGTAGCGAATAGTGAAGTTGAGGATCAAACTTCTTCTAGTAGTCAGAAGGGTAATATGCCTAATAATCAAATAGCTTACATTTTAGTTCCACTAGACAAAAACAAGTAGTAAGTCTATCAGTAAGCTGCAAAATTTGCTTTTACCCCAACTCAGATTAAGAATGAGCCTCCACAAAAAATATCTGCAACCCTGATATATTAATTTGGTGGTAGGTCAAATAAAACTGTGGTCATATAATTTTCTGCCCAATCTGCACCAAAGGCTTTTTCTAATACCCGTCGGGTTTTATCGTTTTGTTGTTGTTTCATACAATAATTATGTTGTCCTGCTAAAATTTGGGCAACTTTTTCTGGTGCAACTGGACTAGCAGCGATCGCGCTTTGGCAATGAATATCTAAAAATGCCTCGACACGTTGGAGAAACATGATTTCTTCTTCTGGGGAACCAGGACGAATGAAGAGGCAAAAATCAGAGAAAATATTTCCCCATTCTGGTAATTCACGGGGTTGGGAAAATTTGGGACTTGGTAATTCAGTTAAGGCTGTTTGATAAGTTATTGGTAATTTTCTATCTAAGTTTACAGGAGACAAGTCAGCGATCGCTGCACTAATTTGACCTCTACCCCCAACTAAATCACACCCAAACATGGGTATATCATATTCTGTGCGAGGAAACATCACACAATGCAGAATATCCAACATATTCCCCACTTTTGCCAGTTCTAAGTGCAGTTTGCGGAACTGTGGTGTTTGATAACAGCGATTTTCAATAATCAGTTTTTCACCTTCTAATCTTCCTTCTACATACCCTAACTCAGCCGGTAGGTGATATGATGACAAGTCTAGATGTTTATCCCAGGTTGCCTCAATACAATCAGCTAGTTGCCTAATCAGGGGATGTTGTTGTTCGCGCAGGGAAGTAGTAGAAGTGGAAGACATATTTCTTATATAAACTTTGTCATGTATGATCTAGTTTACAATTAGTAAGGTTATCTATTTATATTAAGAATTATAAATATAATATCTTAATTGATGTTTATGATTCTTTGTTCGGTAGTGGTAAAGGTGTGGTGATATGGTTACGACATACCAAGAGTTTTAGTTCTAAAAATCACTACTTGTACACCACTATCCAAAATCAAATCTAAGATTTATCTTTTACACAGTTGGAAGATTTAGGAGAAGCTTTATTAGATTTTAAAACTGAAGCTGATTTAAACAAGTGGTTAAGTAAAAATTAACCTGAATAATTACTCAACTATTGCCAAAAATCTGTGACTTCATAACCTAATTCTGCTAACATTTGCCGCAGTAATGGTAAACTCAAACCAATTACATTACTATGACACCCAGCGATTTTTTCGACAAATAAACTACCAAAACCCTCTAAAGCAAAAGCACCGGCACATTTGAGGGGTTCACCTGTTTTGACATAAGCTGCAATTGCCCGATCGCTCATGGGGGCAAAGTAAACTTTTGTTACTTGAGACTTGACTATAGTTCTTTTTTGTGACTTATCAATTAAAACATGACCTGTATATAAATCACCAACGTTATTTTGCATCAAATTCCAACGAGCGATCGCTTCATCCCCATTTCCTGGTTTACCATATATCTGACCATTAATCGCCAGAACCGAATCACAACCCATGATCAAAGCTGATGGAAATTGTGGGGCTACAGTTTCCGCTTTACATTGAGCTAAAATTTGAACTAATTTTCCAGGATCACTGGATTGGATTTGCGACTCATCAAAATCACTAGGACAAACTATTGGTTTAATTCCCACAGTTTGCAGTAAACGAAGACGGGCAGGAGAAGCAGAGGCCAGTACAAATTGAGGAATATCCATAAAATTTTAACAGTCAGCAGCCAGCCAAGACGTTCTACAACCAGGAGAGTATGGCAATACTCCCCCAGCATAGATTTTAAATATTGCTTTGGATTTGTTTACATTTTACCACTAATGTCTACAAAACCAACTAACTTAATACACTATGAAAGAACTAACAATCTGATCAATTGTATTCTGAAGTTTTTTCCAGCGTCTTTCAGGAACAGAGGCATTAAAGGTAAAAAGTCTACCACGACTAACAGCAACACTAGAAATATTGTGTCGCTTTTCCCGATTGGGAAGTTGTACTAAATACTCTAGTAAATAGTATATTTTACCATCATATTCTCTTTGTACTGCGTTAATTAATTCCGCAGAACGACCAGAACCAGTAGGGGCAAGAGCAGCTTTTCCTAATTTATATCCCACTTCTGTTGGTGTACCTAATTCAGCCAAAGTTTTTTGATCAGGAACCGGACTAATTACTACAGAGACATTTTCTGATACCTCAATTAAATCATGGAACACCACATCAGGTCCGTTGGCAACTTTAACTTGCAACCAACCATTAGGATATAAAAACTGATAACCATCACCAGAGTCTGCAAAGCTTTTTAGTCCAGCAGCAGATGCTAGATCAGGGTTAATTAAGCTGAAATTCAAGACCATGAGTAAAATTAACGCAATTCGTTTCCACATTACACAAAATTTCCTTGATTAGTAGAGGTAATACAAAGCAAACATAGTTTCACTTTTGTATTCTCCCATTAACGGGTACGTTGTGGAAAGGAGGTAGAAGGCAGGGGGCAGGGGGCAGGGGGCAGGGGG
The DNA here is from genome assembly GCF_034932285.1 of Cronbergia sp. UHCC 0137. Lineage (NCBI taxonomy): Bacteria > Bacillati > Cyanobacteriota > Cyanophyceae > Nostocales > Nostocaceae > Cronbergia > Cronbergia sp. UHCC 0137. Next base: position 6,083 of record NZ_JAYGHC010000005.1, on the reverse strand, counting down.
CAGGAGGAAGAATTAGTAGATCCTTGTTTTCTTGACTAGCGATCGCTCACTGTCAGTAATGAGACAGAATTAATTACACAACTGGTTTTTCTGTTCCCCTTCGACTGCGCTCAGGGCAAGCCTGTTCCTGGTCGGTGAGCGGAGCCGTAAAGCCTAACGGCATAGCTGACGCTTACCGCGAAGCGTGGCGTTAGCCATACCGCTGTTCCCTCTCTCAACGAATGAATTTAATTTTGTCCGACTACTTAGTTAAAAATTCTAGCCAAATATTCAGATGATTTCGCGCTTAGATGGGATTTTTAGCTTAAAATAGAATCCTAAATACATAATCTACGCCTTAATTTTAGTTATAGTTAGAGGTTAACCGTGCGTTCACAAAGCATCGAACTGGGACAATCACCTTCTCAAATCAGTATCCCCCAATCAGAAAATCAGACCCATTCTCCTGTTTCTAGTCTCTCAGTTGTCACACCAAAACGGGTATCTGGGGGTTTTGCTCTTCTAGATAGTCTATGTCGTCATGGTGTTGAGTATATTTTTGGCTATCCCGGTGGGGCTATTTTACCAATTTATGACGACCTGTATAAGGTAGAAGAAACTGGCAATATTAAACATATTCTGGTCAGACATGAACAAGGCGCGTCTCATGCTGCTGATGGTTACGCCCGTGCTACAGGTAAGGTGGGGGTGTGCTTTGGTACGTCGGGTCCAGGGGCGACTAATTTGGTGACGGGTATTGCTACAGCTTACATGGACTCCATTCCCATGATTGTGGTAACGGGACAAGTTCCACGGGCAGCAATTGGTACAGATGCGTTCCAAGAAACGGATATTTATGGAATTACCTTACCTGTTGTTAAACATTCCTATGTAGTGCGGGATCCTCAAGATATGGCGCGAATTGTGGCTGAAGCCTTCCACATTGCCAGTACAGGTAGACCCGGACCTGTGTTAATTGATGTTCCCAAGGATGTGGCTTTAGAAGAATTTGATTATGTGCCTGTAGAACCAGGTTCAGTCAAGTTACGGGGATATCGTCCGACGGTGAAGGGGAATCCCCGACAAATTAACGCTGCCATTCAATTAATTAGAGACAGTCGCCGTCCATTGTTGTATGTTGGGGGAGGAGCGATCGCTGCCAATGCCCACGCAGAAGTCAAAGAACTGGCAGAATTATTTAACATCCCCGTCACTACAACCTTAATGGGGATAGGTGCATTCGATGAACATCACCCCCTATCTTTGGGTATGTTGGGAATGCACGGCACAGCCTACGCTAACTTTGCGGTGACAGATTGTGATTTACTAATTTGCGTTGGGGCAAGATTTGATGACCGGGTAACAGGTAAATTAGACGAATTTGCCTCCCACGCTAAGGTTATTCACATTGATATTGATCCGGCTGAAGTTGGTAAAAACCGCGTTCCTGAAGTTCCTATTGTGGGGGATGTAAAGAATGTATTAACTGACTTGCTGCGTCGATGTCAAAACTCAACTACTAAAGTTAAACCTAACCAAAATCAAGAATGGTTAAATTTAATTAACCGTTGGCGACAAGATTATCCCCTAATTGTACCTCATCATGCCGACAGTATTTCACCCCAAGAAGTGATTGTGGAAATCGGTCGTCAAGCGCCTAACGCATTCTACACTACAGATGTTGGACAACATCAAATGTGGGCGGCACAATTTCTCAAAAATGGTCCGAGACGTTGGATTTCTAGCGCCGGTTTGGGAACCATGGGTTTTGGTGTACCTGCGGCCATGGGTGTCAAGGTGGCTTTCCCTGATGAAGAAGTTATTTGTATTAGTGGTGATGCTAGTTTCCAAATGTGTTTACAGGAGTTGGGAACTCTTGCACAATATGGAATAAATGTCAAGACTGTAATTATCAATAACGGTTGGCAAGGAATGGTACGTCAATGGCAGCAAGCCTTTTATGGTGAACGCTATTCATCTTCAAACATGGAAGTAGGGATGCCAGATATTGAATTTTTGGCTAAGGCTTACGGAATTAAGGGGATGGTAATTAGTAGCCGAGATGAATTAGCTGATAAAATTGCCGAAATGTTGGCTCACAATGGACCTGTAGTAGTGAATGCTCAAGTTACCAGAGACGAAAATTGTTATCCCATGGTAGCTCCTGGCAAGAGCAATGCCCAAATGTTTGGTTTACCTAAACCAGCGCCAAGTAACAATTTTGAGCCAGTTTATTGTAGCCATTGTGGGACAAAAAATCCACCTAGTCATAACTTCTGTGCTGAGTGTGGGACGAAGTTGTAATTATTAGACATCTGGTAAAAATTAAATATGTGGGAGATATACTAAAGAAGTTCATAACTTGCGTTTTTACATCCCTATATACCCTTTAAACAAAAGCTCAAATTGTGACCTTGAGAAGTATAAAACCCTTGTAGAGACGTTTCATGAAACGTCTCTACTTTCTTTAATGGAAATGTCTATTCTTCCACTTGTGGCTTGAACTTTTTAATATCATTAACACCAGCACCGGCATTAATCACATCAGAACCATCTCCATAGTAAATAAAATCATTACCAGAGTCAGTAGTAATTCTGTCATTACCAGAACCAGTAATCACTTCATTATCGCCACTACCAGCATTGACGATGTTGTTACCATCTCCGGCATTAATGGTATCGTTACCAGTTCCAGAAGTAATGCTATCAATGCCTGAGCCAGAAGTAATGGTGTTATGACCATTGCCAGCATTAATAATATTGTCACCATTGCCAGCAATTATAGTATCGTTACCGCTACCAGCGAAGATGTCATCACGTCCATCACCACCAGTAATGTGATTATCACCATCCCCAGCCGTGATGTAGTTATAACCATGACCCGCTACAATTACATCATTACCACTACCAGTAGTAATTCTATCATTACCGCTACCTGTAGTAATGTGATTATCACCATTGCCGGCATTAATTGTGTTATTACCATTTCCAGCGACAATGATATCTCGATCAACACCAGTAATAATACTATTGCTGCCATTGCCAGTGGTAATTCTGTTCAATCCATTACCAGCATTAATGATGTTGTCTCCATCTCCAACTTCGATAATATCAATACCAGAACCGGTAGTAATGTTATTTCTGCCATTACCAGCAGTAATCATGTTATGACCATTACCTGTTCTAATGGTATTATGACCTTCATTGGCATAAATGGTATTGTTACCATGACCTGTGGTAATTCGGTCGCTGCCATCTCCACTGTCTATATAGTTATTACCTTCACCTGCATTGATTTGGTCAATTCCTGAACCTGTTATGATTCGGTCATTACCCGCACCTGAGAAGATATTGTTATCTCCGTCACCTGCTTCAATTAGATCATCCCCACTACCTGTAAAGATATCGTCTCTTCCTGAACCACCGATAACTATATTATCGCCTTCCCCTGCGGTGATGTAGTTGTAACCATCTCCAGCATCAATGTAGTCATTACCGGATGTAGTTGTAATTCTATCGTTGCCAGAGCCAGTATAAATTCGATTGTCTCCTGAACCCGCATTAATTGTGTTGTTACCATCGCCGGTTTCGATGTAGTCATCTCCTGTAGTAGTAACGATGCTATTGCTACCGTCACCTGCGTAAATTTCATTATCTCCTGCTCCGGCATTGATGATGTTATTTCCATCTCCAACTCTAATAATATCAACGCCTGAACCTGTGGTGATGGTGTTTTTGCCGTTACCACCGTAGATTGTGTTGTTCCCTTCTCCGGCGTTGACGACGTTAGTTCCTTCTCCAGCGTAGATGATATCATCACCTGAACCTGTGGTAATTGTATCGTTGCCTTCGCTACCGTAGATGGTGTTGTTGCCGTTGCCTGTGGCTGTAATACTGTTGATGCCTGTACCTCCATCCATGATTGTGTTACCACCAGTGGAGGTCATGATATCGTTACCGTCTCCACCATAGATTCTATCGTCTCCATCTAGTCCGTAGAGTTTGTCATCTCCTCCTAGTCCAGAGAGGATGTTGGCGTTATTATCTCCTGTGAGGGTGTCTCTGTATTCTGACCCTTCTAGGTTTTCTACACTGGTGAAGCGATCGCCCAAGGCTTCTCCTAATGTGCCTATTCCCCGACTCAAATCAGCAGTTACCCCACTATTGGCTGTGTAGTAGGAAACTGTGTCATTGCCTGCTCCTCCATCCATCTGGTCGGTAATGCCTGTGCCAATGCCACGACCACCTACCAAAAAGTCGTCTCCATCTTCTCCTTTGAGAATGTCGTTGCCGTCTTCACCGTAGAGTTCATCGTTGCCTGCTCTACCTTCAATGATGTCGTTGCCTGCTCCACCGTAAATGCGGTTGGCGAGTTCGTTACCGATGAGGATGTCGTCGAAGGCACTACCAATTAGGTTTTCGATGTTGGTCAAGCTGTCAGTATTTCCAAAGCCATCGGTAGCTGTTTCGATAGACAAATCAGCAATGACTCCATTGCGATCGCGGCGGTAGCTAACGGTATCTATTCCCTCGTTGCCTTCCAAATTGTCATTTCCGGCGTTACCAATGAGGATATCGTCACCTGCTAAACCTTCGATTTGGTTATCGAGTTCGTTACCAATCAGGATGTCGTCGAAGTTTGAACCAGTGATGTTTTCTAGGTTGGCTAGTAAGTCGTAGGTATTGAAACCATCTTGGGCGGTGTTGTTGGGGATAAAGAAGACTGGTTCGAGGTTGGTAACTAGAGGTGTGTCCTGCATTTCTGAGGTGTGGGTAATGCCTCCTGTGCCTTGATAACTGTTGATGCTGTCGATGTTGACTACTGTGCCGTTGGTGGAGTTGTCGTAGCTGATACGGTCAATTCCTGTACCACCATCTATGTAATCGCCTCCTTCATCACCGCGTAACCAGTCATTTCCACCTTCTCCGAAGAGAGTATCATTACCTGTTTGACCGTAGATTGTGTCGTTACCCTCTCCACCTCTAATGGTGTCGTTATCTGTACCTGTACCAGAGATGAAGTTAATCAGGTTGTTCCAAATTCCGTTAAAGATGCGACGGATGCGGGCGTTACCTCCAGCAATCAGGTCGTTGCCTGTGCCTGTGATGATGATGTCGTCACCGATACCACCTACTACTATTTTCTCTGGACTATCTGTGGCTTGTACGGTGTCGTTGCCGCCGTTATTGGGGTTAATGGAGGTAATTTCGTGACCGTCGGCTGTAATAATTAAGTCTGCTTCGTCTGTAAAAATTACGTCTATATCGCTACTGCTACTGCTACGGCTACCATTGTTGGCTGTGATTGTGTCGTTACCTAGTCCGGCTATGACTGTGTTTATGCCACCGTTCAGATTAATGGTGTCGTGGCCATTACCTGCATCGCTGGTGACTTGATTCAGGAGTCCGTTGCTGTGTTGGATTGTGCCACTATCTCCCAGGATGGTTGTGTGGGTGTTGGTAGATTGTTGGATGGTGATTGTGTCGTCTCCTTCTCCTCCTAAGAGGACTAGCTGATCTAAGCCGTTGATGTTGGTTACTTCTATGTTGTCATTACCAGCAGCCGCATTGATCATTACTAGCTTGCTTACATCTGGGGTGGTGCTATTAATTGTGAAATTATCGTCACCGCTTCCTAGTTGAATGTCTAGAGTTTGGAATCCTTTGTAGTTAATCGTTCCAGCCATTCCCAATCCTGTCAGGTTGGTGCTGGTTAATGTACCTGTGTTGGCTGTGGTATCGTTGGAGTCGTCAACTGTCAGGATATTTGTTCCTGTTCCTCCATCTAGGGTTAATTGGTCGGCTATGTTATTGACTGTGTTGTTGTCGTCTGTAACCAGAATATTGTCGTTTTCTGTTTCTGTATTTACAGTCGTTACTCCATCAATGGTTTTGATGCGAACTGTATCATCACCGGCAGCAGTATTCAGGTTGGTTTGATTTGTGTGGGTGTTTTCAATAGTGAAGTTGTCTGCACCTGAACCAAGTTGGATATTCAAGATTTCGGTTTGACTATATGTAATACCTACTGTCATCCCCAATCCTGTTAAGTTGGTGCTGGTTAATGTGCCGTTGTTTGCAGTTGTATCTCCAGCATCACTAAC